>JAYUFF010000345.1:0-2227 GCA_043738825.1 Schlesneria sp. | reverse complement strand
ACAAGCCACTGCCCGAGCTGATCGATGACTTGGACAAGTGGTTGTTCTTCCTGCGTCATGCCGCCACACTGGATGTCAATCACTGGCCGAACGAACTGGCGGCCTCACCGTGGAACAGGGCCGGAAAGGAACTGAACATGCTCGCTCAAACGGACATCGAACGGCAAAAGTACGAAGCCCGCCGCAAGGGGCAGCTCGATTACCTGACGGACATGCGCGCGGAACATCGGCTGGGCATTGAAGTAGGACATGAAAGAGGGCTTGAAGCAGGACTTGAAGCGGGCCGAGTTGAGGGCCGAGCGGTGGCAACAATTCAACTCTTGCAGCGGGTGTTGCGACAACCAGTCACCACGGATGAGAAGCTCGCCGCGATGACTCGGGAGGAACTCGCCGAGTTGCAGGTCGGATTGACGGCGATGGCTCGGGATGCCGGTATCGAAGTGTGACCTGACGAGTGTTTTCGCAGATTGATTGGTGCCTGGAACCGCCGGTTTCCGCTGGCTTCGCGGAGAAAAAGATTGGACCTTCCATCGCAGGCAGACATTGAACGGGAGTCGCGCGCAGCGCTCCGTAAGGGACCGCTCGACTACCTGCGGACATGCGGCGGAACGGCGGCTGGGTCGCGAGGAAGGGCGCGTCATGGCAACGATTCGGCACCTACAGCGAGTATTGCGGCAAACCGAAACCGATGATGAGACGTTGGCGGCCATGAACCGGCTGGAACTGGTCGAGTTGCAGTCCAAGTTGACGTTGGCGGCTCAAGAGACGGGTGTTGAAGTGGAAGGCATCTGATGAATTCGCAACGAGGAAGTGCGATGGCAATGATTCGAGTTGGGATCACGGTCCTGCTGCTCGTCAACGGGGCGGTGGCGGTCGATGGCAGGCTGGAGGCACTCGAAGAGTCGGCCTTCAAGCAGGCGGCGGCGTTGGTCGATCCGTCGCTCGTGCGGATTGAGACCGTCGGGGGGTTGGAGCAGGTCGGCGAAGTGATGTTGGGCACGGGACCGACATCGGGGTTGGTGGTGTCTGAGGATGGGTTCGTCATCTCCAGTTCTTTCAACTTCGTGTCGAAGCCCGCATCGATTCTGGTGACTCTGGCGGATGGACGGCGCTTCCCCGCGAAGCTGATTGCCAGCGACAAGCTCAAGCTGTTGACGCTGCTCAAGATTGAGGCCACGGGGCTGACAGCAGCCAAGCCGGCTTCGCGCGAATCGGTGAAGGTCGGGCAGTGGGCGATTGCCTTGGGGCGCACGTTCGACCTCACCACGCCGAGCATCTCGGTCGGGATCGTCAGTGCGACGAACCGCATCTGGGGGAAGGCGATTCAGACGGACGCCAAGACTTCGCCCGTCAACTACGGCGGGGCGCTGGTCGATATCGAGGGGCGGGTACTCGGCGTGATCGCTCCCTTGTCTCCGATGGGCAATGGCGAGACGGCGGGGGTCGAGTGGTACGACGGCGGGATCGGGTTTGCGATTCCGCTGGAAGATGTCTACGGATCGCTCGACCGGTTGAAGCAGGGGAAGGATCTGTTGCCGGGCTTGCTCGGGATTTCGTTTGCCGGCGGGGCCTCGACGAATGTTCCCGTGGTCGTGGATCGCGTGCGATACAACTCACCGGCGCAGCAGGCGGGGCTGAAGACCAACGACCGGATCGTCGAGGCCAACGGCGAGAAGATCGTCCGCGTGGCACAGCTCAAGCATGTGCTGGGCCGTCTGTACGGAGGCGACTCGGTCAAGTTGTCGATTCAGCGCGGTGACGAGAAGCTGGCCATCGAGCCTACGCTGGCGGGGGAACTCGTGCCGTATGAGGTTCCGTACCTTGGGCTGTTGCCGAAGCGAGCGGCCTCATCGGAGCCGGGCGTTGTCGCGCGACACGTCTTCGCCGACAGCCCGGCGGAGAAAGCGGGGCTGCTGCGCGGGGATCGCGTGGTGAAGTTCAACGGTTCTGAGGTGGCGGATGCCCGTGCGTTGAGTGACCTCGTCGGACGAGCGCGACCGGGCGACAAGACCAGTCTCGCGTATGTGCGAGACGGAAAAGAGGCGACTCTGGAAGTGACGCTGGCCACGTTGCCGAACGGAGTGGTTGGTGAACTGTCTGCGGAAGTGATCGAGCGTCCGAAGGAGGCGGCACCGGAAAAGAAGGACGGCGAAGACGCTAAGAACGAAGGCGAAGACCCCTCACCCCCGGCCCCTCTCCCCGCAAGGCCGGGGCGAGGGGAGAAAGA
>JAYUFF010000344.1:0-15758 GCA_043738825.1 Schlesneria sp. | reverse complement strand
GAGCAGTACCATCGCGCCCTGAAGCAGCTCGGCTATTCAAGGCAACTCAGCGACGACGACCTGCTCGTCGTGACCTACTACCTGCTGCTGCAAGATCGGATCGACGAGGCCCTCGCCACCTTCGCGCGAGTCAACGTCGAAAAAGTCGCCACCAAGATGCAGTACGACTACTGCGCCGCGTACCTCGACTTCTTCACCGACGCGCACGCCAAGGCGCGGGCGATCGCCGCCAAGTATGCCGACCACCCGGTCGATCGCTGGCGCAACACGTTCGCCGCCATCACCGCCCAACTCGACGAAGCGGAAGGCAAAGACGCGCAGGCCGTCGATGCCGATGACCGCAACCAGCAGCAGGCGCAACTCGCCGCCACCGAGCCGAACTTCGACTTCACCGTCGAGGCCAAGCAGATCAACCTCAATCACCAGAACCTGTCGGCGGTGAAGGTGAACTTCTATGAGATGGACGTGGAACTACTGTTCAGCCGGAATCCGTTCGTCCAGCAGTTCAAGGGCCAGTTCAGTTCGATCAAGCCGAACCAGTCGGTTGCGGTGGCGTTGGATGCGCCGGCAGATGGCAAGAATGATGGGACGAAGGGGAAGGATGGGATTGATGGCAAGAAGGGCACGAGCGGAGCGAAGGTGATCCCGCTGCCCGAGGCGTTGCGGAACAAGAATGTTCTCGTGGAAGTGGTCGCCGCCGGGCAGACGAAGACGCAGGCGTACTACTCGCACTCTCTGGCCGTGCAGGTCATCGAGAACTACGGCCAGGTGAAGGTCACTCACCAGACCACCGCCAAACCGGTGGCCAAAGCCTACGTGAAGGTCTACGCCCAGATGGCCGACGGCCAGGTGAAGTTCTACAAGGACGGCTACACCGACCTGCGCGGCCGCTTCGACTACGCGTCGCTCAACACCAACGATCTGGATGTCGCGACCAAGTTCTCGGTCCTGATCATGTCCGAAGAACACGGAGCCTTGGTGCGGGAGGCCGCTCCACCGAAGAGGTGATTATTGCAAAATCATGAATCACAGAATCATGAAGAGACGATTTTCGGGAGGCGAACCGGTGGCCACGAGTCATGGTCATCGTTTTTCATGATTCTGTTCACATGATTCTGTCTGTCATGTTTGCCATCCACAGTACCACGATCATGAGCAACGCAATTCCAAACAAGCGCCGATCGAGGCGTGCCGTCATTGTCAGTCGGTTGACTGCGGTGCTGATGATCGCACTGTGGATTGTGTTCGCGTTCTGGGTTTCGGCACCCGTGAAAAAGGCGGCTCGCGTCGCGCAGGTTCGTGTGGAGATCTACTCTCTGGAATCGGCTCTCGCGAGTTTCAAGTCGATGTACGGAATCGACCCTCCGAGCGGCGTCACGCTTCATTCCACTAGGCAAGGCTGGGACGCCGACCGCAGGAGCCGCAATGCCATTCGTCAGTTGTGGCCGGAGTTTGACTTTGAGACCTGTGGCGGAATGAGCAACGTCCCCGCCGACGGCTTTCATCTGAACGGGGCCGAGTGTCTGGTCTTCTTCCTCGGCGGTGTCATCGACCCTGTGGCGGGCGTGCCGTCTGGGTTCTCGAAGAACCACGCCAATCCGTTCGTAGCCAAGCGGGGAGATCATCCGCCGCTCTTTGAATTCGATCAGCGGCGTTTGGTCGATCTCGATCAGGACGGCTTCCGCGAATTCCTCGACCCGTTACCGGTGCAGACGAAGCCGTATCTCTACATCAGCAGCAACGAGGGGCGAGGCTACGACCCCGCTGACTTCGATGGAGCCATGCGGGACATCTATCGGACAGGCTCCTCCCCGGACGCGAAGCCGTGGAAACCGAAGGGATTCCAGATCATCTCACCCGGCACCGACCACGAATATGGAATCGGCGGTGCCTATGATCCTGAGTCGCCCGATCTCAAAAACGACTCGAACCGAACGGCCGAATTCGACAACGTGACCAACTTCGCGCCCGGCGTCTTGGTCCAACCACCCTCTTCAACCATCATCGAAATCGAATTCGGCCTCGCGCCCCTGTTGGGGCTGCTGCTGCTCGCCGCGTTGGTCGGGTGGTGCTGTTGGTTCACGATCTGCCGAAGGCCCTGATGTCGCGCAGTGAGATTCTCTCGGCGAGACACCTGCAGCTTGCTTGCTTGATCAGGCAGGAGGTGCAACGAGCCGTTCGATTCGTCGAACGGCTCGTTCTGCTCGCTTCAGTGATGATGTCCGCAACTGCTCGGTTGACCGCAGCAGCCCGCCATCGGGAGTGCGGGGGAGGCGCTGGCGATTGGAAGCGCGATGCCGCCCGAGATGATTCGTTCGACGGGAGCCTCGGCCGGAGTGCCGCTCGGTTCGAGTCCGGCTCGCTGGCAGAGTTCGCCCCAGGTCCGAATGGCTTCTTTCATCCCGTGCTGAACGGTGACGGTGCGTGAGTTCTTTTCGCAGTGATAGTCGTAGGTCGGCATGGCGACTCCTTCAGGTCGGGAATTCAAATGGTCTGCGAGGGAGAATAGCCTTCTCCGGCAAGAACCGGCAAGCGCTGAGTGGCACGCGCTGGAGACGGCGTGTAGAAGTGAGGTTTCGATGTTCCGTCTGGAGTCGCGAAGCGACGGAAGCGAATAGCCGTGGGTGTCAGCCCACGGAACACGGCCAGAACGAATCGCTTGAGCCGCAAAGCGGCGGCAGCTACGGTCGCGGCCGGATGGCATGTGTCGCTGTCGCCGCTTCGCGGCTCAAATGCACTTGTGCCTGCTCTTCTGCGGGCTCACGCCCGCAGCTATTTGCTGGCATCGCTTTGCGATTGGAAAAGAGACTCACCCACAATGTCTAACGATCACCTGCCTGCCAATGTTGGTCAGTTCCCTGAGACTCGGATGCGGCGCTTGCGGCGCACCGACTGGTCCCGGCGACTGGTTCGCGAGCATCACCTGACCGTCGATGATTTGATCTGGCCCGTCTTCGTGCAGGACGGACAGAGTCAGCGCACGCCGATTGCATCAATGCCGGGCGTTGAGCGTCTGTCAGTCGATCTGCTGGTCGAGGCGGTGGCTCGCGCGGCGGAACTCAAGATTCCCGCCGTGGCCGTGTTTCCCGCGACCGATCCGGGGTTGAAGAACGAGGCCGCGACCGAGGCCCTCAATCCCGAGAACCTGGTCTGTCGAGCCGTCCGCGCGATCAAGGCGGCGAAGCTGGAGATCGGCATCATTTGCGATGTGGCTCTCGATCCGTACACGTCTCACGGACAGGACGGCCTCGTGCGAGACGGCGATGTCGTCAACGATGAGACGCTGGAGATGCTCTGCAAACAAGCGGTCGTTCAGGCCCAGGCGGGCTGCGACATCATCGCCCCCTCCGACATGATGGACGGCCGCGTGGGTGCCGTTCGCCGTGCGTTGGACGCGGCGGGGTTCAATCACGTTCAGATCATGGCGTATGCCGCGAAGTATGCCTCGGCGTTTTACGGGCCGTTCCGCGATGCGGTCGGCTCGGCGACGAGTCTCGGTCAGGGAGACAAGCGGACCTACCAAATGGACCCCGCGAACGGCGATGAGGCGCTGCGCGAAGTGGCGCTCGACATCGCCGAGGGGGCCGACATGGTGATGGTCAAGCCGGGGATGCCGTATCTCGACATCGTGCAGCGAGTAAAGGCAACCTTTGGCGTGCCGACGTTTGCGTACCAGGTCAGCGGTGAGTACGCGATGCTGGTCGCCGCAGCCCAGAACGGCTGGCTCGACCGGACCAAGGTGATGCTGGAGAGTTTGCTCTCCTTCAAGCGAGCCGGAGCCGACGGCGTGCTGACGTACTTCGCCATCGAAGCCGCGGAGTATCTCAGTCAGCATTGAGTTCCGTAGGGTGCGTGGATCGACGCGACACGCACCGGGCACGATCAAGCGAGGTGTGTTCCCCTACGCGCTGCACACACCCTACCAGCGTGTTGAAAAACCGTAGGATGGACGCGTCGTCCGTCCGATTCCAATTGGTTTTCGCTCGGACGAGGCGTCCAAGCTACGTTTTTCAACAGGCTGCTACGTCACACACCCGTGTCGAGGCTCAGGTCATCAGCAGCGGGAACGGAGTTCCCTTGCTCAACTGGAACGGGCGGTTCTGTTGATCGTGCGTTTCGGTTGTCGGGTCGATGCCGAGCATGTGATAGATCGTGGCGACGAAGTCCGCCGGGCCGACTGGGTTCTCGGAAGGATAAGCCCCGAGTTTGTCGGACTGCCCGTAGGTTTGGCCTCCCTGGATTCCGGCTCCTGCCATCAGCACGTTGTAGAGTTCCGGCCAGTGCTCGCGCCCGCCGTTCTTGAGCGTGACCTTTGGCGAGCGACCGAACTCGGAGGCGACGACGACCAGCGTCTCGGCCAGTTCGCCGGTCGCGGCGAGGTCTGTCATCAGGGCGTAGAAAGCCTGGTCGAACGCCGGGATCAGCTCCTCTTTCAGGGCCGTGAAGTTGTTCCAGTGGGTATCCCACGCGAAGCCGTTCTTTCCCTGAGTCCGCTGCCAGTTGCACTGCACGAGTCGAGTTCCCGCCTGCAACAGTCTCCGCCCGAGCAGCACCGACTGACCGAACAAGTTGCGGCCGTACTGCTCGCGAATGGGAGCCTCGACCACGGAGAGATCGACCGCGCGGCGAACGGCCTCGGAACCGACGACATCGAGCGCCTTGATCTGGTTGTCCTTGAGCGACTGCGCCAGCGAGCCGTCTCGCAGCGACTCGACCTGTTGGTTGAGTTGATCGACCAACCCCAGCCGACGCCGAATCACGCCCGGTTCCTCGTTCGGCACGAGCGGCAGATGTTCGAGGCGGAAGTTGTCGTCATTGGGGTTTCCACCGGTGAGCATCGGGTCGTACTTCGGCCCGAGCATCCCGGCGAACTGCCCGGCGCGGCGGCCTCCCGCGACATCCATCCGATGCGGCACGATGATGAACGGAAACATCGGCCCCGAGCCGGGAGCCAGCTTTGCCAGGCACGAACCGAGGTGCGGCATGTCCTGCCGCGACATCGAGTTCACATCGGGAACCGATCCAGGATACATGTTGCCGGTGAACATCCAGTACGAACCGCGACCGTGATCGTTGTGCGTGTGATTCATCGACTTGATGAGGGCCATCTGGTTCATCAGCTTCGCCGACAGCGGGCAATGCTCGCCGAACCGGATCGACGGGACCGAGGTCGCGATTGTGCCGAACTCGCCCCGAATCTCCGCCGGCGCATCCGGCTTCGGATCGAACATGTCATGCTGCGGATGCCCGCCGGACAGATAGAGGACGATGCAACGTTTTGCTTTTCCAAACCCGGGTCCGTGCGAGGTCGCCTTCGCGGACGACTCGGCCTTTGCGGACCGGGCCATCAAGTCAGACAAAGCGACGCCGCTCATCGAGAGTCCCCCGACGCGAATCATCTCGCGCCGCGTCAGTCCGTTCGATGAAGGAAAACTCGGTCCCAGCAAGCTCAACATTCCGCGTCTCCGAAAAGGACGACTGGTTGCGTGATCGTCATGGGCCGAACACGGCCCCTTGAAAAGAATCTCATTCCCGCCGGAACCGGGTGCTTTCCGATGTCCCTTGGATTACCATCCCCAGCCATCAACGTTGCCCGATTGAAGCCGAACTCTAACCAGATCGGCAGGGGCTGGCAAATCCTGTTGGCGATCTTCCTGAAGTTTCAAAATGATGGTTTTCCGAATGCGTGGTTGCGGGCCTTGGCTGGTGTTCCTGAGTCTGGCTCTGGGCTGGTCAAGTTCGGCGTTTTCGCAGGCGTTTGTCGAGCATCTTTCGCCGCCGGTGCTGCGCCGGGGAGCGGTCACGCGGTTGGAAGTGAACGGCACGGAGACTCAGGGTGCGGTTGGCCTTTGGACTTCTCTGCCGGCTGAACTGCTGAGCGTCCGCCGCATCGAGACGGTCGGTCCCGCAGGCGTGTTTGACATCGAGTTGAAGAGCGAGGCACCGCTGGGGCTGTACGGCTTGCGACTGGCCACTCGCAGCGGACTGAGCAACGTGTCCCTGTTTCTGATCGATGAACTGCCACTGACGGTGCGAACCAGCGATCAGTCGAATGAGGCGTTTCAGGCGTTGCCTCTGCCCGCGTGTGTGACCGCTGTCTGCCGCCCCGCCGGAGTTGACCGGTACTCGATCACGATTCAGTCGGGCCAGCGCGTGGCTTTTGAGGTGATCGGCAATCGGCTCGGCAAGGACTACGACCCGCTTGTGCAGATTCGCGATGGGAAGGGACGGCTGGTCGCGCAAGGCGACAACTCGGTCGGTCTCTTTTTTGATTGCCGATTCGCTCACACGTTTTCGGACGCCGGAACCTACACCGTCGAGGTGCGCGATGCCCGGTACGAGGGCCATCCGACATGGCACTACGTTTTGCGCATGGGCGACTTTCCCGAGGCTCGTTTCTCAATCCCATCAGCCGTGCGAGCGGGTGAGTCCACGATGCTCACCTTCCCACAGATCGCTGGCTGGCAGATGCCAGTCGAGTTTCCGGCCTCTCGTCCGTTGGGCAATCTCTTCCTTGAAGTCCGTCGTGCGCCGGGCAGCGTCGCGACATGGATTCCTTTGACGGTGAGCGATCTGCCTCCGCAGCTCGAAACGGAACCGAATGAAACTTTGGAAACAGCGACGCCCGTCACTGTGCCAGCCACGCTGAATGGTGTTTTGGAGAAGCCCGGCGACAAAGATTGGTTTGCGTTTGAACTGACTCAGGGACAGAAGTTGAACATTCAGGGAGTCGCTCGCGCGATCGGGTCGGCGGCCGATTTGGAACTGGTGTTGTTTGATGCCGACGGTCGCGAAGTGCGGCGAGTGGACGACACCGAATTGGACGAGGGAAGCTTCACGTTCAGCGCGGGCAAGGCTGGCAAGCATCGCCTGCAAGTGCGAGACCTCGGGCGCGATGGCGGTCCCGAGTTTGCCTATCGCATCGACGTGCAGGCGGGTGGCCCGCAGATTCAACTCCTCGCGGAAGCGGCCGATCTCACCGTGCCGCGCGGAACTTATCAGCCGCTGCCGCTGAAGATCACGCGCACCGAGTTCAATGGCGAAATCCGGCTCGAACTGCGCGGTGCTGCTGCGGGCGTCACTCTTGAGCCAAACGTCATCCCGGCCGGTGCGACCGAGTTCGTCGCGAGGGTGATCGCGGCGGAGTCGGTGTCCGAGGGACTCTCGACACTACAAGTCGTCGGGACTGCGGCACTCGAAGCGGGCGGCGTGCTACAAACGGTCGCAAAGACGAAACCGCTCGTCGATCGACAACTCAAGAACGTCGATTTGCAGATCTATGCCCTGCGTGACGATCAGCGTCACCTGCCGCCGTCGCTGACGGACCAGATCGCGCTGATGGTCACGCCTCCCGCGCCATTCGCGGTTGATCTCCCCAGCGAGGTCGTGAAGCTGACACGCTACCAGACGGCCGAGTTTCCTATCGTGACGACTCGCACGACGGGGTTTGCATCACCGATTACATTCGCGGTGCAGGGAGGGCAGATCGGTGAGGAGCAACAAGAGCGGAACCAAGTCTATGCCCGGTTCACACCCGCGACGGTTGATCGGTTGACGACATCGGGAACGTTCTTCAACCGCATTCTGACGAACCTCAACAAGCATCGCGTGGATCTGACCGCCACCTCGGAAGTGGACGGCCGCCGCGTCAATCTGCTCCGCACGTTCACACTCGAAATTCAAAGTGCCTTCCAGCCAACCATCGAGCCGTTGCTACCCACCGTCGATCCGGGTGGCTCAGTCCGCGTGAAGTTTCTCGCCAATCGAGTCGTCACGTTTGACGGGCCGGTCACGTTCAACCTGACTCCGCAATCCGGCCTGCAATTCCCGGAAACGGTGACGATTCCACGGGGTGAACTGGCGACGGAGTTTGAAATCAAGGCCGATCCCAAACTGAATCCGGGCCGTCACAATCTGCGCGTCGAGGCGGCGGGTTTCGTCGGGAAGTACGAGGAGAGTTTCAATCTGCCGAACATACAGATTGAGGTCAAGAAGCCGGTGCCGTAGCAGAGATTCGGCGAGAGTTCATCAGCCCGGAGGGCGGCAGAAGGTTGCCCACGGCGCGAGCCGTGGGGGAATGTCAACAGGCTCCCACAGCCCGGAGGGCAACACATCGAAGGCAGTCGAAGGTTGATCGAAGTGTCGCCCTCCGGGCTGAATTAGTACCTGTGCCACTCAACCCACGGCTCGCGCCGTGGGCTATCTTCTGCCGCCCTCCGGGCTGAAAAAGACGAGCGACAATCATGCAGCTTTGGTGCCCTTGGCCGCTTTCGGCTGTGCGAAGTCTCTGCAAAGAGACTCACTGAATTGCAGGGTCGGCACAAGACACGGGTGCTTGTACTGCTCGACGCTGCCACCCGGACGCGACTGTCGATGACGGATGAAACGCTGCCAAGTACCGGCGGGCAGCGTCAGGCAATCCAACGGAGCCAGCCGTCCCGAATGCCGCTTGTCCAGATACTCGCAGTTGAGTTGCTTGAGGTGCTCATCCACCGAAGTGGCCAGTCGCCCGAGGAGTGCCGGATGCGGCACGGCGGTTTCTTCAATGTGCAGCCGGTAGCGCGGGGGATCGCCCCAGACCGGCGAGAGCGTGAAGAAATCGAACTCCATCGCCGCATGTCGCGATGCCTGCCGAACGGCGGTAACGACCTGCGATTCGGTCAGTTTTTCACCGGTGACGTTCGAGATGCTGGCTCCCTTGTGGAGAAACTCCAGCAGCGGTGTCGTCCCCTGAAACCCGCAGCAACGCACCACGTCGCGGATGTCGTAGCGATACAGTCCCGAGACCGTCGTCAGCAGAATGTAGTAGTTGCGTCCCTCCAGCAGTTCGTGCGCTTCGAGTACGGTCGGTTGCAACGAGTCGTGTTCCTCCTCGGGAATGAACTCGAAGAAGTGCGATCCGATGTCGAGCAGCCCGACCGAGCTGCCATCCGCGAACGGAATCGTCATGCGGCCTTCACTGGCCGAGAGACCGTGATCGCGCACGGGGACATCGCCGTAGTACCGGCGCATCGTGTCCAGATAAGCCGACGCGCTGCCGCCCGTCCAAACGGCGGCCAGGCTCAGCCGAGGCCAGAAGTGTCGCGGCAGCAGTTGGCCGTTCGCGTCGGCACTCATTCGTTCGAGTTCGAGTGCTCGTGCGCGGTTCGGTCGGCGAATTCGACGGCGGAGCGCCGATCGAGTCTCGTCGGAAACGGCCATGCGCGTGGAGAGCGTGCCGTCGGCGATGTCGCGAATGAGTTCCTGCTGTTCTCGATCGGCCAGCTTGGCCAATTGCACGAGCGTGCTGGGATTGGCGGTCATCACCAGTCCCACGTGCGGATTCTCAACCGCCAGTCGCAGCGCCGTGTACAGCTTGGCCTCGGAGTCCTTGATCTTCGAGACGGAGAACGGCACCGAGTACATGGACCGAACCAGGGGGCTTTGCATCTTGCTGACGAGGCCGCTGATGTTCCCGCAGGGGATTCCAGCCGGCGTTTGGAACAGTTCGTAGTCGCTGCTCAATTGGACGATGTCGAGCGTATGCAGGGCGGGGTGAGCATCGAAGG
Source organism: Schlesneria sp. (assembly GCA_043738825.1). Lineage (GTDB taxonomy): Bacteria > Planctomycetota > Planctomycetia > Planctomycetales > Planctomycetaceae > Schlesneria. Next base: position 6,210 of record JAYUFF010000344.1, on the reverse strand, counting down.
CGGTGATGCCCCACAGATTCCAGCCTCGTCGATAGTCTTTCAAGAACTCGGACGTGATCGGAATGTATTTGGAATCGCCCGTGGTACCACTGCTGAGGGCAAACATCAGCAGCGAGTTCTTTCGACCGAGCAGACTCAGACTGTCGCCGACCTTCAGTCGCTCGACCTCGGCTCGAACCGTCTCGAAATCGGAGACCGGAACCCGACGACGGAACTCCTGAACGGAGAGCGACTCACTCAACCCGCGTTGTCGGCTGTAGTCACTCTCCGCGTTGAGTCGCAGAATTCGCCGAAGCGTTGTGGCTTGAGTGGTCCGGCACTGCTCGACATCCTTCAGGAACGCGCGAACTCGCTGGCGCATTTGCTGCCGGATGAAGTAACCGCCGAAAAACCGGAGTTGCCGAAGCATGCCCACTCCTCCTTGAGTGTCGTCGCTACCACGGTGGATTCGAGTCTGAACCCTGAACAGGCGCAGAGACAAATCGGAGGTGCCGTAACCAATCTGCCGCCAGTCGAGTGAACACGCTCAAACAATCGCTTCGTCAGGGGAAGAAGGGCAATTCCAGCCGATTCATCTGCCGGTTGAGGCAGGTGACAGGGTGAACGACCACAACCGGAACGCTGCCTGAGAATCTCTCCACTAATCATTATCGGCACGTTTGGCGATCAGTTCCCTCTTCTTTTCGATGGCTTATATGACGGCTCACGAGTTCGGCAGACCCGGAAGAGCGATTACGGCCATCGTTTGCCGGGATTGGCACATGCACCGCCCGGCTCTCCAAGAACGTCTCATCGACGACCGCGTGAGGTATGACTCACAGCAGGTCTCGCAGATGGTAATGGTGCTTGCCGAGTTTTCCGCCGTAGTTGCCCGCTGTGATTCTGAGGATGCCGGGCGAGGCCGAGGCCGCGTGCAGACCGCGACGCATGGCCGATTGGACCGCCTCGAAGCTCAAACCGTCGATCACGATTTCGTAGACGGCGTTGCATCCGGCGGGCAACTCGGACGTGACGAGTGACCGCAGCGTCGGGCAGTAGGCGTCGTTCGTGCTGGCCTTGAGTTTGGGATACCTCGATCCAACCTTGCTTCCCGAACGAACGATCCCGCCGGGGAACGGCAACGCGACATCGGTCCCCGAGCGGATCGCCTCGACGGCGGCCTCGGCGGCGGCGAGGGCCGAGGTGGAGTTGGTTCCGCAGATCAACAGATTGCCACCCGCGACTCCCGTCACCGTGCCGAACTGGTCCTCACAGAGGAACTCGCCGTCCATGACCGGGATGCGCCAGAAGCGTTGATCGCCGAGCTTCTTCGATTTCTGGAAGCCGTCGCCAAAGTAGCGGATGCCGCCGCCGATCTTGATCCGCTTCTCCTTCGGGCAATCGGTGATGCCGTTGTAACAGGCGGTCGTCGGACTGGTGAGGATGCACTGCCCAACTCGCCCCTGCAGCGCTTTGGTGAGGCCGTCGAGACTGAATCCAAACACGAGCACCGCCACGCCCGGCCGTCCATCCGGAGTTTCTTTTGCGGGAACATCGCGCTCAATCGCCGCTTCAACATCGCACGCGATGACGCTCGTGGCGTTGCCGCACAGCACCGTCGCAGCCGTTCGCGCCCACCGCTCGTTGGCCGCCGTGATGATCAGCCGAGTGGCCTTGATCGGGAACGCTTCGGCAAACGTGTCTACGACCTCCACACCATTGAGGTTCAGAAGCGTCGGGGCTGAGGTTTGTTCCGAGGTCATCGAGGTACTCTGGAATGTAGACAGTGGATGGAGCGGAACGCGCGATCAGGCGAATTGCTGTTCCTGCAACTCAATGTGAAAACGATAGTGTTCCAATTCTTCGGCCGTCACAACTTCTTGGCTGAGGTACGCGACGATTCCGCCTGCGAAACCTTCACGATCGATGGGTGCGAACGTGAACGGTGTCAGTTCGCTCGTCTGACCAGATTCCGGAATCTGGTCAAATACCTCTCGGTAGCACATGGCGAACACGGCCAAATCGCTCAATTCAACAACCTTGCAAATGCTGAAGCCTCGCTCGGTCTTATCGACGTAGACTCCACCTTTTCTCAGTTCATTTGCAACCATGCCTGTCTCTCCCTACGAAGCCATCCACTTACTTCAACGGCACGACGCACGACTCGTTCAGGTAGCTGAGATCGACCGGGTAATTTCGCCAGCGGATCGAGTAGTACTTCTCGAACCACGTTTGAATGTCGCTCTCCACGTCGTGGTCGTAGTCGGGCTGCACGTGCAGTGTCTTGCCGTTGAGCGGGTCGCGGATTTCGCCCTGTTCGACGATCACCCGGCCCGACTTGATCACCATGCGCGGCAGCTCGAACATCGTTTCCTTGTTCTCGTGCGGTGTGTAGATGGTGATGTCGGCGTCGGCTCCGGGGCCGAGGTGGCCTTTGTCGGCGAGGCCGAGGATTCTCGCGGGGCCGGCGCGGGTGATGATGGCGATCTCGTTCAGAGTGTATTCGCGGTCGAGGTCGCCGAGTGTGCAACGCTGACGGACCTCGGGATGACACGTCTTGAGAATGTCCTGCCGGTACGTGCGGTCCATGAGCAGTCGGATGATCTGCGGATAGGCTAGGAATGACCCGCCGTTGGGATGGTCGGTGCTCATGACGACGCGCCACGGGTCTTCGACGAGCAGATACCACTCCAAGCCAATCGCCCACTGCAACGCATGCACGAGCGACTTGTTCCGGTACTTGATCGGAGTGATGCCGCAACCCGACTCCATTTCGGTGTCGGCGCTGAACCACTTGCCGCCGTAAACCTTCGACAGGAAATAACCAAGCGGCCCGTCGCCGGTCATGCTCGTCGTCTCACCGAACAGCACCTGGCCGACATCGACCGTGACGTTTTTGTTCGCGTTGACGTACTCGGCCAGCGGCACGGTCTTGCTGTTGAACGTGTTCTCGTCCCCGTCGCCGCCGCCGTAGCTGTGGAACTGAATATGCGTGATGTGGCCGCGATGTCCTTCGAGGGCGCGCATCGTTTCCAGCGTCGTCTCCCAGTTGCCGGGCATGCCGAGATTGTTGCAGTGGATGTGGACCGAGTGCGGCAGCCGGAGCTCCGTCGCCGCCTTTGCGACTCCGCCGATGATCTGCCTCGGCGTGACTTGGAAGTGATCGACGAGCGAATCCAACCCGCTGACGTTTCCCGCCTGATGCGACTTCCAGACCTCAACGCCTCCCGGATTGACGAGCTTCGGAGCGTACCCCTTTGCGGCGGTCAGCAGCCAGCCAATGAACGCCTTCAGCTTCTCAGGCTCATTTTTCTGGAGGCATTGCATGACATAGTGGTTGTTCCCCATCAGCAGGTAGATCCCCTTGTCGATGCACGGCGTGTCGTCGAATTCTTCGTGAGCGTGGCGTGCTCCCAGGGGAGGGATCGCCGCATCGAAGGCGGTCGTGTAGCCGAGACCCGCGTACTTGTAGCCGGTGGCAAACGTGCTCGGGACGCTTCCCATCGTGCCACTGTGCGTGAGCTTCGTGCTGTGAATCAGCTCTGCCTTCCGCTTCTCCTCGGGCCGCATCTTGCGCGCGACGTTCACCTTCGGCCCGGCGATGTGGCAGTGCATGTCGATCCCGCCCGGCATGACCACTAGCCCGCTGGCATCGATCACACGATTGGGCCGAGTTTCAGGATCAGTCGGGGCTGCGACGATCCGTCCGTCGGCGATCCAGAGGTCACGCACCTCACCATCGACACCGTTGGCCGGATCGTAGACGGTGCCTTGGGAAATCTTGACAAGGTCGGAGTTGCTCATGAAGCTCATCAGTGGTGTAAGGTCGGGCAGGATTCGATTGCAGCCAGCTCACAACTCAATGGTCGTGGCACACTACCCAGTGATTCCCATAATCGCTTTGACCCTCGACTCGATTGCGGTCAGCACATCGAAGTCGCTGGGGTGAGGCGACTCGAACGCGGGGCGGAGGGGAATTGGAACATCGTCCATGCGGTAGACGGTGCCGCCCGTGTTGATGCCGTAGGTGGCGACGGTGAAGGCTACGGCAGCGGCTCGGGTGGTGGGAGTCTCTTTCGTGTCGAGCGCGATGTACGGGATCGAGGCCAGATGTTCGCGGGCCGGTTGTGAGAAGTTGGCCATCGGGTCGCAGGCGATCGTCATGCCGCTGTCGGCTTCTCGATTGGCCAGCGTGTCCGACGTGGTGTATTCGCCGGGATTGAAGCGGGCGTAGCCGCGCGAGTGATTCACGCCGAAGGGGTAGCCGGTGCGCCAGGCGACGACGTTGTCGGCACCGGTGACGTTGCCGTGGCCCCGATTCGGCTTGGCCGTGAACCGCGTGAAGGCGTTCATGTCGCGAGTCAGCGCCAGCAGGGCCTCACTGTTGCAATGCTTGCCGCGTGTCATCGTCAGGCCCATGCCGAAGAAGATCACGCCGAACTTGCACGCCTTCATGCGGGCCATCAAGTCCTGGAAGACGGACAACTCGACGCCCGTCTCGCGCAGCACCAGTTCGGGGTCGAGTTCGATTCCCTTGGCCAGCGCACGCAGAGTCCACAGAGCTTCAAAGTCTTTTCGCGGCTTGATCTGAATGAAGATGTCAGCGGCTCTGGCGCTCTTGGTCTTGCGAACGTCGACGATCACGCAGGTCCGGTCCTTGCGGCCGTTGGGCAGGAACATCCCCTTGGGCATCAGGCTGTACTTGGTGAAGTGGCGCGGATGACTCTCGGCCGGGTTCGAGCCCCAGAAGATAATCATGTCGCCACGGTTGGCCACTTCACCCAGCGAGCAGGTCACCTCGCCGACTCCCTGGAACGCCATGCCCGAGGGACCGTGACAGACACTCGTCGTCGTGTCGATCGTCCCCTTGATCCAGTCGGCGATGCTGACCGCGACGCGCTGGGCCTCGCACGGAGAATCGCTCAGACCATAGATGATCGGATATTTGCCGTCGGTCAGAATCCTGGCCGCGCGATCGTACCCGGCTTCCAAAGTCGCGGGCTGGCCGTCGATCAGGCAACTTGGCCTATCATCAACATGATGGTTGAGAAACCACGCCTTGCCGAGCACACAGGCCCGCTTGGCCTCAATGATGTGGTTGTCCTTCACCGTGAGGTCAATGTCGTCGCAAACGCACCCGCAAAACGTGCAGGTCGCGTCCTGAACGATCTTCAATTCACCGGGAACATTCGGCGTCGGGGCGTAACATTGGGTCGAGGCACTGGTCATCGGGAAGGCACCTTGAATTCGTCGGTTCTACAAGCCGGATCGCATTCTGGTCCGATCAGGTACCAGACGCAACCAATTAGCGGATAGACCATCTTGACGTTTGTAGTTGTTCTACTGTGACGGTTCGCGTGATCGAGTTGAGTGAAAAGTGAAAAGTGTTCAGTGCAAAGTGCAAAATGGCGGGCGTTCACATCAGTCGTGAAGCCCGGCACGGCGGCACTCGGACAACACTCCGGGATGTCGGCTCGTGTTTGGAAGGGTCGCTGGCACTCTTTCACTTTGCACTTGGCACTGAACACTTCTCACTTGGCACTGAATCTTCGAGCCAATCCATCACAGTAGAAGTTGTAGCGACGCTGACAATTCACGCCGTGAGCTTTTCCAACACGACATCCATTCCCTTGCTAGTCGGCATTCCCGAGCCGTGGGTGTCGCCGCCCATCAGGCGGCTGGAGATGTCACCGTAGGCGATGAACAGCATTCCCTCGGGGAGTTCATCCTTCTTGGCGGGAGTGACGTTGACCTCGACGACCTGACCCTCTTCGCCGGTCAGTCGCACTCGGTCACCATCGACCAGCCCGAGCCGCGTCATGTCGCCGGGAGCCACCTGCAGCGTGTTGATCTCACGCTGGTACATCTCTAGGAACTTCCCCTCGCTGATGCCGCATCCCTGATCGCTGGTCCGGCCGGGGATGAGGATGAATGTCTCGGGCATGTTGACTTTCTGGTTGTGTTGGACAGGCATGAGTGACATGCGCGACAACTTTACTGTAGTCCCGTCGCTCCGCCGACGGGATGCGAACGGGGTCATTCGGGCCCTGAAGGAAAACGGCATTGCTCCGGGCAAGGATGTTTGGATCGTTTCGGGTGACTGCTCGGGCAGTCTCGAGGCCGTCAAGAACGGCGAGACCTTCGGCACCGGCATCCAGCCGGCAGCTGTGGAAGGTGCGCTCGCCGTCCGTACCGCCGCCAAGTTCGTCGCCAATGGCGAGATCAAGGGCG
>JAYUFF010000343.1:0-5890 GCA_043738825.1 Schlesneria sp. | reverse complement strand
TTGGCGAATGGTCTGGAGGTTGTGATCTGATTTGTGGAGGGAAAGAACTCGCGCACCAAGGCTTCGGCGGCCAGGCAGCATTTGCCGCCGGGCTGGATCGGTTCGCAAGGAGATGCCTCATCAACCCACTCGCCCGCCGACTGCCCGTAGACGCTACTGCTGGAGATGTAGAGGAAGCGTTCGCAGCGCGAGGCGATGTGGTTCAACACGTTTCTCAAGCCATCCACGTAGACCTCATGTTGGGAGCGACCCGCTGTGCGGTCGAAGCCGACGGCAAACAGCACAGTTTCTGCGTCGGGAAGTTTTGCGAGCGTTGCCGGCTCGCAAATGTCTCCCACGACGGGGCAGACTCCGAGGCGAGACAACTCTTGCGCGTTGGCTGTCGAGCGAGTTAGCGCGACGACTTCGTGACCAGCCTGCAACCACGCGGCGGCGACTCGGCGTCCGAGGTATCCACAACCAACCACCAGCTTCGACATGAGGCCACACTTTCAAGACTATCGGGAATCGGTGGGACCAGTGACCCGGACGCTCGCAGCGTCCGGGTCACTCCGCCTCAAGACTTTCCGGGAATGGGAGGGGCCAGGAATTCGGGGGCGTTCAGGACGCGATCAAGACCCACGGTGAGGTCGTTGAAAAGTTGGTCGTCTTCGATCGGAACCTGCCTCACGATGACAAACTCCCGCTTCGTCAGTCGATGGTGGAACGCTGACAGATGGTCGCGCATCGCGCGCCGGAACTCGGCGAGTTCGGGATGCGAGAGGTCTCGCCGCAGCAGGATCGTTTCGGTGTCGGTTCGCTGGCGGTGGAGTTGCGCGAGCGTCGTTCCCTGCGTGCGGAAGAGCAGTCCGTTGACGAAGGCTCGGCGCAATCGCCCGTGTTCATCGAACTGATACATCCGGTCGGGACCGTGATAGATCGACAACCAGCCGTTGGTGCGGAAGCCGGTCACGATCAGAGTCGGCTCGCCGGGAAAGGTCAGCTCAATGCGCCGGGTCATCGCGACCGCTTCGGCCATCAAATCGTCGCAGTCAGATTCCGTGCGGGCCATCGGCGGGGCTTCGATCTGCGAAAAATGTGGGGCAATTGTCCCGCGTCATTCTAGGGTGACTCGGCCCGTATGGTATGCTTGCCGGGGACGAGTGGCACGAGACATCGAATGAACTTTCGACGGTCGTGCCCGGCCAGTTCTGGCCGATCGGCTCGTCCTCGCCCGAACGCGGCGATGCGACCCCTCCCTTCGGTCGAACCTGCGAGCCACGACATGAGTACCGCGATGGTCGATTTGTCTGATCCACTCGATTCCGCCGAGTTCGCGGCCGTCGATCTCGAACGGCTCGGTGAGATCGCGACCCGGCATCAGCGCATCGCCGAATTCCTGCGACAGGAAGGGTACGCCGCGCTGCTCATCCAGCAACCGTCGAACTTCGCGTGGCTGACGGCGGGCGGTTGCAACGAACGGGGCGGTTCGACCGGTTCGAGCGGCTCGCTGTTTGTCACGCCCGATGCCCGCGTGATCGTGTGCAGCAACGCCGACACCGCTCAGTTTTTTGAGGTCGAGGTCGGCAACATGGGCTTCCAGTTGAAGGAGCGACCGTGGTTCGAGCCGCGCGGGGTGATGCTGTCCGACTTGTGTCGAGGCCGCCGGGTGGCGAGCGACTCTGCGTTCAGTGGCACGACCGACGTGAGCCTGCGGTTGCTCGGCATGCGTTTGCCGCTCAGTGAATTCGATGCGGTGCGGTTGCGCGAAGGGGGCCGGCTGCTGACTCACGCCGTCGAAGCGACGGCTCGCGGTTTGACGACGGGCCGCACCGAAACCGAGATCGCCGGCGAATTGTCACATCGGCTGTTCAAGTACGGATTGCAGCCCGAACGCCTCCAAATCTTGGCCGATGGTCGCGGTCGCCGCTTTCGTCGCTGGACCTACGACCAGACGCCGGTCCAACGCTATTGCACGATCTCGGCGGTGGCGCGGTATCACGGGCTGTTTGTCGGCGCGGCGCGGACTGTCTGTTTGGGAGACGCTCCCGCCGAATTGTTGAAGGCGTTCGAGCCAGCCGCGCTGGTCGCGGCCACCGGCGTCTACTTCTCTCAACCCGACTGGGAATTGTTTGAGGTCTGGAATCGCGTGCATCGGCTCTATGACAAATCGGGCGCTGCGGCGGAGTGGCGTCTGTCCGATCAGGCGGATGTCGTCGAATACGAGTTCGGGGCCGTCCCCATCATGCCGACGAGTGAGTTCCAATTGTCACCGGGGACTCCCGTCTATTGGCATCCGTCGGTCGGGCCGGTGCTGATGGGTGACACCGTGCTGGTGACGACGCGCGGGACTGAGGTGCTCACCACGTCGGCCGATTGGCCGGTCGTGCCGATTAGTGTGAAGGGATCGAAGGTGGGTGTCCCGGCGATCCTGGTCGTGAATGCCTGACAGGGAATCTGCGAAGAAATTGAGGCTTTTTTGCCTCACGCTGCCCAAACGCAACCTAGGTTGTCGGTGAAGTGGTCTGCGACGATCCCTCGTCGCAATCGTTCCCCCCAGCCCAAGGAGTGGCAGTCATGCGGATGACCGTTGGCGATTTGATGTCTCAGGGTTTTGTCAGGGTGTCTCCCGAGTGTTCCGCCGATGAGGCGCTGAACATCCTCGACCGTCATGACGCGACCGAACTGTATGTGACCGACAAAATCGGTCGTCTGCTGGGTGTGCTGCCCGACTACGAAATCATCAAGACACAACTCAGTGGCGAGGCTCACGAGGCGACTGTCGAGCAATTGATGTCGCGCGGTGTGCCGGTGTTCCAGCCGGAGTCCGATGCGGCGGAAGTGGCTCGACTGTTTCGCGATGCTCGATTCGGTCGCTTTCCCGTCGTGAGTGCCGGCCGTTTGGTCGGCGTCATCACGCGCGGAGACATCGTGCGACTGATGGCCGTGCTGCGGCGAATCGAGGCACCCTCCAAAACCGCGGCGACGTTGAAGGTCAAAGTCGCCAAGGTGGTCTCGCCGCGAGTTCGCACCAAGCGTGGGCGACCGGTGGCGAAGACGACCACGCGCAGGCCGACTCGCCGGGGTGCGGCAACCGCGACACGAATCTCCGGTCGCTGACAGGCAGTTTGAGGAACGGTTGCCGTGCGACGGAAGCGGGTATAATGATTGAGTCTGTTCGGCCTGACCTGCGGCTTGAGAAGCGTAGGACTCGTCGCGCGATTGCAGCGCAGCCGGTGGTCGGTCGCAATTCTGTGGAGTCGCTTGCCGATCAATCACACACAGCTTCTTGACGGAGTTCATGCTGGCACGCATCAGGAGGGTTGTCGGAACGATTCTTGGCACGGATGTTGTTCAAAGTGGGGCTGTCGGCGGTGACGTGAGTTGTCACCGCGACGTTCCGTGTCCGATCATCCTTGACGGGAGTCCGTCTCATGAGTCGCGTGTCGATCCCGAGTGAACGGCTGCTCAATCGCAGCCTGTCGATCGGCGTGCCCGGTACGATTCTCAGACCATCCTCCGACGAGTTGCCCGGATGGATGCTGCTGGTTCCCGGCGTTCAGTCCCTGGCCGTGCGACTGGGCGTCGTCGAGTTTCGTCGCCGCCTGCTGCACATGCTGCCGGGTCTGCTGCCGTGCTTGTTGTGGGTGATTCCTCACCAAGACCCGTGGGGACCGTTGCTGAACAACATCACGCTCCTGATTTCGGTCGGTGTCATTGCCTACGCCATGCTGAGCGCCCGCGCATTTGCTCGTCCGGGTGAAGAGCAATGGGCGCGGGCTGTCGCGGGATACGGAGTACCGGTGTTGGGGATGCTCTGCTTGTTTCCGGGCCGATCGGAATTGGGATTGATGACGCTGGGAATCATGGCGCTGGGAGATGGCTCGGCCGCGCTGGGCGGTCTCGCGTGGGGCCGCCGTCGTCTGCCGTGGAACCGCCGCAAGACGTGGATGGGCCTCTGCTGTTTCGTCGGCGTGGCCACCGTGATGTCCACGCTGTACTACTGGATTGAGGCTCTCCCCGGTGTGCCGTTCGGTGTGGCGCTGTTGATCGCCGGTGTGGCCGCGGTGATGGCAGCCATCGTCGAATCGTTGCCGATCCGTTCGCACGACAACCTGCGAGTCGGCACCACCGCCGCGTTGACCGGTCTGTTCATGCACGTGATGTTGCTCGGTTGGTGATTGCCCACTGCGTTTGGCAGGAGTTCCATGACCCGGCCAGACCAACCCGAAGCGTGAGCGACGAGTTGCGATCCGATCCCCTCGCTCACGCTACGGGTTGGTCTGGGTCGAACAATTTCTGCCACTCGACCAAGGACGGGACTTTCGATGAGCCTGCTCGAAGCCCGCCGTTTGAAGAAGAGTTACGGCGGACAACCGGCTGTGGTTGATGTCAGCTTTTCGCTCGAACCGGGCGAAGTGTTCGGGCTGCTCGGCCCCAACGGCGCGGGCAAGAGCACCACGATGATGATGCTGGCCGGATTGCTCGCCCCCGATGAGGGAGAAGTGATTCTGGGAGGCTCGCGCTTCGATGGCCGCAACCGCGATCAACGACGTCTGTTGGGAGTCGTCCCGCAAGACTTCGCGATCTATCCCGACCTCAACGCCATTGAGAACCTTCAGTTTTTCGGGCGGCTGTATGGCCTGCGCGGTCGCGAGTTGCAGGCCCGGTGCGACGAAGTGCTCGAACGGATCGGCCTCGTCGAGAGTGCGCGCCGCGCGGCGGGCGGCTACTCGGGAGGCATGAAGCGGCGGCTCAACTTCGGAGTCGCGCTGATGCACCGCCCGTCAGTGCTGATCCTCGACGAACCGACCGTCGGCGTTGATCCGCAGTCCCGCTCGCACCTGCTCGATTGCGTGCGTGATCAGGCGCGGAGTGGCGTCGGAATCATCTACGCCAGCCATTACATGGAGGAGGTCCAGTCGATCTGCCAGCGCGTCGCGATCGTCGATCACGGGAGAGTACTCGCGTACGACGCGATCTCGAAACTGCTGACGGGCCTGGCCGCCGACCTGATCCTGTACGTGGACGATGCGGAACGAGCCGCCTCGTCCGTGGCAGGCTTGGCCCGGATCGGAACAGGCAGCGACGGTCAGCCAGCCGTCATCCTTCCAGGGGATGGGCCAGACTTTGGGGAACGGCTGCGGACTGTGCTCGAACGAATGAAGAGCGCTGAAGTTCATGTCCAGCGCGTTGAGACACAACAGACCAACCTCGAACGGCTCTTCCTGGAACTGACGGGAAGCCGATTGAGGGACTGAGCTCGGCGTTTGCCTATGATTTGGACTGCTGCGATTCATCGCCGCTTTGTTTTCTGACGTGGGTCGGGATTGTGAAAAGAGGCAGCCGCACGCGGGGTGGTCAACAATGAGTTGGCAAAGCCAGAAAGAAAAGCGGCGATGAATCGCCGCATTCCAAAGATGGCAACCCTCGAACCGAGACCGACCAAGAACAAAGCCGCCACACCATGACCGCCTGGTACATCACTCGCAAAGATCTGTTGTTGCTTGTCAAAGACAAGCGGGCCGTGGTGTTGCTGTTGGTCCTGCCGCTGTTGTTCATTTCGATTGTTGGGATGTCAACCGGTCAGTTTCTCATACGAGATGAGAACAACCAGCGGTTCAAGATCGCGGTCGTGGACCAAGATGACACGGAGCTTTCGCGACGGCTGCTCGAAGTGTTGGGGCAGCACCGCGAACTGTTGGTCGCCAGGGTGCCGTCCCTTGATGAAGCGCGGCAGACGCTCAAACGCGGTGAGGCTTCGCTCCTGCTGGCGGTTGGTTCTCAGTTCGAGGAGCGGGCGGACGAGCTGCGCATCTCCGACGTGCTGAACTCGGACAGCGGTCCGCTCGCGGATGGCCCTGCCTCGCTCGACCTGTTGTTGGAGAGTCGCCCCGTGTCGATTGGATTG
>JAYUFF010000342.1:0-2228 GCA_043738825.1 Schlesneria sp. | reverse complement strand
TGGTCCACACCGTTCATCGAAGCGATGAACGAACGCTCCGTCGATGATGCTCTCGCCAATCTGACGCCCGAACAACGCAAGGTCACGAAAGTCGAACGGCTTCGTCCCGACAAATTTGCCGTTCCGAAGCGCGATGCTCCGCTGACGCCCTCCGTGGAGCACATCGCTCAGCCGGACGGCTCGTTCCTGCTGAAGGTCACGCTGCCGATTTGCGTCTTCCCCGCCTACCGCGCCGACGGCAAGCCGAGTCACGTGAAGACGCTGCTGCCCGCGCATCCGATCGCGCGCGGTGTGCCGGTCGCGTTCGACATCCCTCACACCGAAATGTACGACGAACCGTTTCACGTCCCCGCGCCCGACGAAGTCATCTTCGAGGAACGCTGGGACGCGGGCGAACGCTTTCGCAGCGGAGCGGTCTGGCGTCTCGGTCACGGTCGCGTCTTCTACTTCCGTCCCGGCCACGAGACCTTCGATGTCTTCAAGCAACCCGAACCGTTGCTGATCCTGGAGAACGCGACTCGCTGGCTGGCCACCGAGCAAGTCAAAGCTGCTCGCACCGCGAAGTGAGGACTTCTCAGAAGGCGCAGGGGACGGGTGTGATCGATGCGCTGGTTCCTACTTGCCGAGCGCCTTGAGACGGATGTTGCGGAAATCGACTCGCATCGGGCCGCCGCTGTGGACTTGAAGGGCCACGATTCCCGAGCGGGCGATGTCGGCATCTGGCTCTTTGTAATCGACCGTGGTGATGCCGTTGATCTTCAGCGTGATGTGGTCCCCCTCGGCGCGGATGAGGTACTCGTTCCAGTCGGCCTTCTTGATGACCTTCGCCAACTCGGGCGACGCCTGGACGAGCACCTTGTTGCGGCGCGACTCGTCGTACAGGCAGCCCCAGTAGTTCTCGCCGAGGTCCGCCTGATAGCCCGAGACCTCCGTGGAGTCCGGCAGCTTCTTCGTGCGGAACTGCACGCCGGTGTTCCCCGCGCCGTCCTTCACGCGAAACTCCAGCTTCAATTCAAAGTCACCAAACTCCTCCTTCGTGCAGAGGAACTGATTGTGCTTGATCCCCGGTGAGTCTCCGACGATGGCCTCACCCTCGACCTTCCACAGCGTCGTGTCCCCCTCCCAACCGGTGAGGTCTTTCCCGTTGAACAGCGAACGATAGCCCGGCTCATCGGCGGCCGAGATCAATTGCGAGAATAGCGGCATCAGCCCGCAGGCCAGTCCCAACGCGCACACGATCCAAACTCGACGGCTCAGCATGATGAAGGTTCCTGAAATGGAGAGGAGGTTGTGAGGCCGAGTCTTTGTCGCCGATGTCTTGGCCACAATCAACTCCATCCGCCCGATTGTCACCGTACGAGGCCAGCGACATACTGCCCGCCGTGTTGTTGGGATTCGTTCAGACTCGCACGGGATGCCACTCATGAACAGTCACGTTTGCCGATTGTGTCGAACCAAAGTAGCCATCATCGCTCCGCGTGATGAGCCTTCACGTAACACGGCCACTGTGACAGAAGGCTCATCACGCGGAGCGATGATGGCTACTTTGAAGCGGCTCGTGTGCGTGTGTCTGGCTACCGTGATTGTGATGGTCAGCGAATCAATCAACGCCACCGAGTCGTCTCGCACGAACTTCGTCATCGTGCTCTGTGACGACCTCGGTTGTTTCGGGCATCCTCGCATCCAGACGCTGCAACTCGACAAGCTGGCGGGTGAGGGGCCGGAGACGCTCAACCGCGACAAAGGCTCCGAGCGCAGTCACGGTCGCGCCGATCCGTTGCGAGGCGTGAAGCGGCACATGTACGAGGGTGGCATCCGCGTACCAGGCATTCTTGCCCGTCCGGTTTTCATCGCCTCCCACGTCGAGCAATCGGGGGGCAGGCACCGGCTCGGCCTCGGCGAAACCAAAGCCGGACGGGCAAGCGTGCCCATCCGACAAGACACGAATCGCCACACTCGAAACGAGACTCACACTTGATGCCGGACACCCACGAACCCGCGACCGAATCGTCTTCGCCCCAGCCGCCGTCATCGCCGCGCTGGCTAATTCGCGTCGCGGTGAGCGTCGTCGCGGTGAGTCTCATCGCGGCGTTCATGCTTAACCGCGAGGCCCTCTCGTTCAACTCGCTGATCGCGCAGCAGACCGCTCTGCAACGAGCGGTCGTCGAGCGGCCGGCCTTCGTCCTCGGAGCGGCCTGCGTGCTGTACGTCGTCGTGACGGGGTTGTC
>JAYUFF010000341.1:0-2228 GCA_043738825.1 Schlesneria sp. | reverse complement strand
GCGAACGACATAGAGTCACCGTGATCTGGAGGAACGACGGAGTGAAGGGCGCGTACGGCGGACGCTCCGCCGAACGCGAGTTCTTCGGTGACGGCGGCGGGAAGCCGCACAACACGGACAGGGAAACAACGGGAGACGTGTGACTTCGCCACGAGCGCGAAGCCCTGGTGCCAACGCACGACAACTCGCAACGTCGGCCCGCTCGCGAGATGCGAATCAGAACGAAGTGCGATTGCCGAACCGGCTGGCTCGATCAATCAACGCGAACGAATTGTGAAGGGGAGATCGTCGGGCGGGGTTTATTCGCAACCGGCAGAATGTGTCAATGCGTTTTCGCGAGAGAGGCTAAAGATTGTAAAACGCGCCCCACGAACAGACCGGTCACAGATTTTGATGGCCCTTCGGCACGCTTGTTCGGACGTTTTTAAGACCCGCAGACCGCAAGCGTGCGCCGAGCAGCCGTGTGCGACGTGGCCTTGTCACTTCTTTGCCTTCGCCTGACCGGGTCGAGGCAACGGTGAGCCGGTCGCTCCCTGTTGCGTGTACTCGGCATCGCGCGCGGTCCAGATCGCGACCAGTTCGGTCAGCGTGTCGGGATGTTTGTCGGCGAGGTTCAGTCTCTCACTGCGATCGGTCGCGAGATCGTAAAGCTCCCACGGCGCATTCTTGCCGGTGGCGACGATCTTCCAATCGCCGCGACGCAGCGCGCGGTTGTCCTGATGCTTGAAGAAGAGCGGCTCGTGCGCAACAGGCTCATCGTTGGCGAAGGTGGCGACCAGACTGCGGCCGGGAAACGCGGGACGCGGCTCATCGTGGAAGGACGCTGGCGGCACGAGGCCCGCCAGGTCGAGCAGCGTCGGCACAATGTCGACCAGATGGCCGGGTGAACGTCTCCACTCGCCGCGCGCCTTGATCCCCGCCGGCCAGTGCGCGATGAGGGGCGTCGAGATGCCGCCCTCATGCGTCCAGTGTTTGTGCTTGCGGAAAGGGGTGTTCGCCGCCGTGGACCAGCCGGGACCGAGACCGAGGTAACTCTTGGCAGACCCGAGCGGCGCGGTGGGATCGTGCAGATCGCCCCGGATGATTTGCTCGGCACTCGCCCCGTTGTCCGAGGCGAAGAAGATCAGCGTGTTGTCGATGGCGTTCATCGCGCGAAGCTGGTCCAGAACGCGGCCCACTTCGCGGTCCATGCGGTCCACCATCGCCGCGTGAATCGCCATCTTGGTCGCTTGAAACCGCTGCTGTTCGGAGTTGAGTTCCATCCACGGGACCGCGTGTCCTGCTTCACCGAGACCGATGCGCCGTTGAAGCTCCTCTTCGGCGAGGTTCCACGATGGCACGGTCAATTTCTCCAACGCAGACAGTTCGATGCCGACGAGCCCGACCTCGCGCTGCCGCTTCCAACGCTGTTGCCTGATCGCGTCCCAGCCCGACACGTAGCGGTCGGCATACCGCGCGATGTCCTCGGGGAGCGCGTGCAGCGGGAAGTGCGGCGACGTGAACGCGAGATAGAGAAAGAACGGCTCGTCGCGATGCTGCGCGTGGTGTTCGTTCAACCACTGCACGCCGCGCTGCGCGATGGCCGACGTGGCGTAATAACCCTCGTTCTCGGAGACGGCTGGCAACGGCTGATCGTTCAGCGTGTGATGCTTCGGATTGAAGAAGCGGTCGTGGTCGGTCGAGTCATAAGACCGCTCGAAGCCTCCCGCCAGCACCGGCCCGTCGATGTGCCACTTGCCCGAGTGATACGGCCGGTAGCCCGCCGGCTTCAACAACTGAGGTGCCAGCGCGGCCCACTTCGGTCGCTGGCCCTGAGGATCGCGGTTGACCTGCTGCGCGTAGTAGCCCGTCATCAGCGCGGCCCGCGATGGCCAGCAGCGGGCCGTGTTGTAGAACTGCGAGTACCTCAACCCGCTCGCCGCCAGCTTGTCGAGGTGCGGAGTCTCGATCTCGCCGCCGTAACAGCCCAGGTCCGAGAACCCGAGATCGTCGGCCAGGATGAACACCACGTTCGGCTTGTCGGCGGCAGACGAATTCGTCGCAAACAGCAATGCGAGCCAGCCACAGATTCGGTACAGAGTCATCGGAAATGCTTTCATGTGTGCCTTGGGTCACATCTCAAAACTAGCGCTTTGTCACAGCTTGATCTTGGGGTAGCCACGCTCGCCAGAGCGTGGGGTCAATCCAGCGTCTCGCCCACGTTCTGGCGAACGTGGCTACGACAACAA
>JAYUFF010000340.1:0-5895 GCA_043738825.1 Schlesneria sp. | reverse complement strand
ACTCTGTGGTCGAATCCTCGACCAGTTCACCGAATCCGAGTGCCGGAATTACTTCAAGCACTGCGGCTATCGCCACACCTAAAATGGAACCGCTCTAGATGACGGACAGCGGCGAGAGACGGAATGACGGGCAAAGCTCCGCGCTGATGACGCTGCTCCGTGCGATCGTTTCACGCGACCAACTGGAGGCGTCACGTCTGCTCGATGCTGCTCCCGGTCTCGCCTTGCACGTTGCTGAGATCGGTGCCACCCGCCAGATCTCGACCGCCTACTATTTCAAGGAGATTGAGCACTACGTCTACGGGGGCGATACGGCCCTGCACATCGCTGCGGCAGCCTATTCAAGACAGATTTCAATGAAGCTCCTCGCCAGAGGCGCGAGCGTCCGCGCGAGAAACCGCCGCAGTGCCGAACCACTGCATTATGCGGTCGATGGCATCCCTGATTCGCACACCTGGAATCCCACGGCTCAACAGGCCATCGTCGAGTGCTTGATTGAGGCCGGAGCCGATCCGAATTCTGCGGACAAAAGCGGAGTCACCCCGTTGCACAGGGCGGTGCGCACGCGCTGCGCGGTTGCCGTGCGGACACTCCTTGCAAACGGGGCCAACCCACACCAGAAGAACGGAAGTGGATCGACGTCTCTGCATCTCGCGGTTCAGAACACCGGGCGTGGGGGAACCGGATCCTCGGCTTCGCGCGAGCAACAGCGAGAGATTATTTTGCTGCTGCTGAAGCACGGCGCTCGGCCGACGGACAAGGACACCGCTGGAAAGTCTGTCAAGGAAAGCGTCAGAGTCGATTGGGTCTTGGACATTCTGAAAAGCTCTTGATCCGCCTCTCAGAAATTGCTTGCGCTTTAGAGCGCTCGGCTCATCACGTAGAGCGATGATGGGCAATGCCTTTTCCTTCGCTTGCACTTCAGGCTTCAATGGCACGGTGCGCCACACGGCCGGAGTTCAGAAGCCGTTCGGCGACTCAATCGGCCAACTCGTGAATCGTGTTGTGAATGGTCCCTTGAATCGGAGTACCCGTCGCCGAGCGGAGCGTGAATTTGATTTCCATACACCAAGTGGGTCGCAGTTCGGGCACCTCCAGCGTGAGGGTCTTGGAGTCAGCCGACAGCTTCGTGCTGCGGACGTCCAACGACTTCTCATCGAAGTGATTCGATCCGTAATTTGCTGTTCGCTTCAGCGACCAGGTTTTGATTTGGACGTTCTTCACGTCGAGCGTTGTTGGATCGAGCGGTTCGGTGAAGGTGAGCTTGAGGCCGGACTTCGTCGCGTGCAGACCGATCGGCAAGTGTATTGGCTGGCCGGTGGCTCGCAGGCGATACAGGCCGCCGGGGTACGTCGCGTTGCCGGCCCAGGCGAACATGCCGCAGAGATAAAGCTGCCCGTCTGTCGGACGAAAGCGGCCACGCATCACGCCGGTGGGAAACGTCGGCAGCGGGAGTTCGATCATGCCCCCCTGCATCGTGCCGCGCACGTTTTCGTGAGGCACGAGAAACACTTTCCCGTAACCGTACGACAGATTCAGCAGCGATCCTTTCAGCGGTCCCCAGCGATCGCTGTCGACCCACAACAGCTCGGCGGGTGAGCGGTCGAAGGCGTTCGTGATCCAGCACAGCGGGGGGACCATCGCGGAGTCCGACGTGTCGGTCACGTCGTGATAGCCCAGCATGTTGCCATAAAAGTTCGGCTTGCCAGACGCCGGGACCGTGACCCAGTTGATGCGGTTCTTTGGATTCCAAAAGCCTTCCTGATCGGTGACCACGAACGAGCCGTCGGGGTTGAGACAGACACCATTTGCCGCTCGGAAGCCGTTCGCCAGGATGTCGGTCTGCGAACCATCTTTGCTCACCCGCAGCAGCGTCCCGTGATGCGGTACGACTGCGGCTTTGCCGTGGCAGCCCGACTTGGCGTAATAGAAATTCCCGGCCGCATCGGTTTGCAGTCCCATCGCGAACTCGTGGAAGTGCTCGGTGACTTGGTGGTCGTTGTTGAGGCACTGATAGAAGTCGATCTCGCCGTCGCCGTTGAGATCATGCAGCACCGCGAGTTGATCGCGACACGTCACATGGATTTTGCCATCGACGATCTTGAGCCCCAGCGGCTGGAAGAGGCCAGAGGCGATGCGCTGCCATTGAAGTGAAGGGGTGACAAGGTGAGGGGGTGACGGGGTGACGAGCCAGACATCGCCGTCCCACGAGCAGACGGCGATGCGGCCATCGGGAAAGAAGTCGAGTCCTGTGAACCGTGTTTGCGCCAGCCACGGATTTGATTCGGGAGCGGTCAGCAAATCCGCCGCGAATGGGCCAGTGTCCGCACCGAGCAGCGTTTGAGTTTCCAATTTCTGCGGCCAGCGTGCCGGACCACCGTTGGTCAGCGCGGTGAGATCGCGAGCGGCATCAGGAATGGGCAGATCGACCAAACGATCGGTGTATTGGGAGGGTGAGGCTCCCGCCGAGCCGAGCGTTGCGATCGTTCGCGGCTGGGCGGGAGCCTCGCCCTCCCGCTTTGCATCTGCAATACGAACCGTCGCGGAGTCAGACGGCAGCCAGACGCTGAATCGCAGCGGTTCTCTGCCGGCGGGGATTCGCAGCCTCAATCGTCCATCCGCCGCGACCCATTCGGCGGCGAGGTTTCTCGGCGCGAAGCCGGCAACGATCGGATCTGACGGCGAACTGACCGGAGCCATGCCGCGACGAACGTCGGCATCGTGTTGATGGTTCGTCGCATCGGCGACCTTTGCGCCGGTCACTTCACCGAGCAGCCATCGTGCCAGCAACGATTTGTCGTCGCTGGTCGGCTTGGCGAAATCATCGAGTCGTTCGGTCAAACGCCGCTGATAGAAACGCACCTCCGCCAAGTCTCCTTGAAAGAACGTCGCCGGGCGCGGGAAATCGGGAGTTGTGAAGCCGATCCGCACAACGCTTTTGGGGAGCGCGGCTTTGGCGGCCAGCGCGCCTTCACCGTCCAACTTGCCATCGACGTACAACCTCACGCGACGTTTGGACTGCTGCCACGTCATTGCGACGTTGTGCCATTCACCGTCGTTGATCTTCGACTTCGCCGCGACCGCGCCGACCCAGCCGATGTCGAAGGTCAGCCGTCCGTCGCGAATGAAAAATGTCTGACCGTCGGGAGTCCACTTTGGTCCCGACTGGCTCAGCGACCAGATCGTCCCGTCCGCTTTCGTTTTGATGCGAGCCGCGATTGTGAAGTCTTTGGTCGTGAGGTCGAATGACTCCCCCTTTGGGATTTCCAAGTAGGTGTTGCCATCGAACGCGAGCCGTTGCTCACGCTCGGCGGACGCTTCGGAACTCGGCGGGGCAAACAGCACGACCGACTTGTCCGCGCGGCTGACGATCGTTGGTCGCGCGTCGTGCGCCGGATGCTCGGTCACTTGCAGCAGCAGGTCGCGATCGCGCGGGCCGATGTTGAAGGTCCGCAGGAAGAGCGGTGCCGATTGCGGTTCATCGCGAGTCAACAGCCTCGGCGACTCCAGCACGTCGGTCGTGCCAACCGAGTACGACAACACGACCTGCTGGCCGTGGTGATACAGGCCTTTGAACTTCGCCCACTCGCGCGGTAGCGGACCGTAGCGTTTGCCGTCACGACCCAGCACTCGCTGGTCATCAACGAACGTGCCGGTGGCCGGATTCGCCCAGCCCGGGCCGGTGGAGTTGGCGAACGCCGTTTGCCCAACGATCCGCGGATGCACGCCGTGAGCACCGTTGAATTGAATCCCCTGCCAGTCGATGAAGTTCGTAGCAGCGTCGCTTCGCGACGCTGATTCCGAGTCGCGGAGCGACTCGGCTACGTTGGCGTTCCACGCCGCCGCCGCTCGAAAGGTGTCGGTGTCGAAGATCATCCAGTGCCGGCCGCGCGAAACTCCGCCGGCTCCGGGATCAAGCCGAATCGCGATCCCCTTGTACGCGAGGTTGTGTTCCAACCCCGGCACTTCAAACGTATGGGCCAGGCTCGGCCCATAATCCATCGCCGACCAGGGGACGATCTTGCTCGGTTCGGGTCCGCGCGTGTTTCCCTTCGACAGTCGAGCCAGATACGACGTATCGACCGCTACGAACTGCGTCGCGTTGTGGGGCTTCAGATACGTTTCACGGACGTAGTGAATCACGTCGTACTTCTGCGACGGGACCATCCAAGTCTGCGGAGCCATCAGACCGAAACCGTGTGTCAGCGTGCGGTACATCGAGAGCGGGTCGCTGCCGTTCTTGAACTTTCCCTCGGCGAACCGCAGCGACGTCGGCAACGAGCCGGGTTTGTCTTTCGTTCCGTGACAGTTCGCGCAGACGCGCTGATAGATCGCCCCGCCGCGCGTGAGTGACTTGTCATCCCAACTGCCGATCAGACCGGTGTGATCGAGATGCTGTTCGTACTCCGGCACCTTGAACGCCAGCAGCGCGGCCGATGGCTGAAGCTGCAATGCTCGGATCGCACCGCCGTCGCGGATCTCGATCAAGTAGCGGATCAGGTCGAGAAACTGCTGGCGGCTGTTCAACTGATTGACTTGCCCCGCCGGCATGATCGACGCCGCGTTGACTTTGACCTCGTCGATGTCGGTCGCAGCGATCGTTGTTGGTTCGCCGCCGCGCGCGATGTCGCGCACGACGAGCTTTTCGTTCGTCCGCTCGACCAACAGCGCTGCGAGTGATTTTCCGTCGTTCGTGATAACCGTCACCGACTCGAACCCTTTGCGAATGACCTTCGACGGCAGCAAGACCGATTCGGCCAGCGACTCATCGGAGACCTCTTTCCCGAGCGCCGCCAAGTCCGGCCCCAGTCCATTCTGGTTCGCCTTGCCGACCAGATGACACTTCGCGCAAGCCATGTGCGGCTGAAAGAAAACGATCGCACCACGGATGGCATCCCCGTCGGATTTCGCGAGCGAAACCAGTTCCCCAACCGGCATCCGCCGCAGATCGTCGTCGAGCGTCTGAGCCGCAGTCGGCGATGACATTGCGAGGAACAACAATGGCACGGCGAAGGCGTGCATCCGCTGGCTCAGTCGAGACATCTTGCCCGCGGCGCGAAGAGTCGATGTGGTTTCGAGACGGTTCATGGAACTTTCAATTGGATTTATCAGGAGTGCTACGGTGTTAATTCATTTCGTCTGGCTCAATCTGTTTCAATCGGTACGTCGCAGAACGTCAACGCGGCGAGGCCGTTCTGGCCGTAGAGCAAGTTGTCGGGGTTCCAATTCGCGCTGTCGAGATAGGTCACGGTCTTCGCCTTCGAGGGGTTCTTCAGCTTCAACGTGAGGCAGGTTCCGTTCGCGGAACCAGACGCGACGGACTTGGGTTCTCCGTC
Source organism: Schlesneria sp. (assembly GCA_043738825.1). Classification (GTDB taxonomy): domain Bacteria; phylum Planctomycetota; class Planctomycetia; order Planctomycetales; family Planctomycetaceae; genus Schlesneria. The sequence goes on along the minus strand of JAYUFF010000340.1, from coordinate 559 downwards.
CAAATGGAACTGGCTGGTCAGCGCGTCGGACCAGACGATTTGATAATCGAACTCCAGCATGAGTTCGTCGCGTTGCTCCGTCGTGAAGAAGGCTCGCTTCAGGTTCGGGGGCGTGATGGGACCGGTGACGAAACGATGATAAAGCTGGTAGTCGATCATGGGGTTCAGCAGCCGAGCGAACTCGGCGTAACCGGCCGCCGGGAAGTGGCAGCCGCCGGGTGGTTTGATGCCGAGCGTCGACATCACACTGAGGTTCGAGAACAGTTTCGGCAGCGTCCGTTGCACTTCACGCAGCCGGTTGTCCGAGCCGTTGATCCCCATCGAGCAGGACTTCGGCCAAATCTGAAAGACGTAGTAACGCTGGATGTTTGGAAAATCTTCTTTCCAACTCGCAGCGAGATCGACGAAGAACTGGCGATAGGTTTCATAGCCATAGCCGCCGGTCGGGCCATCGGCTCCTTGATCGTTCTCCCCTTGATGCCAGAGGACGGCGCGGATGCCGTGAGTCAGTTTGGCTTGTTGGACTCGCCACAGCAGCCGGCCGTAGATGGTCGACACG
>JAYUFF010000339.1:0-5895 GCA_043738825.1 Schlesneria sp. | reverse complement strand
GCGACAACTACGGACGGACCACGTTCGGCCAAAGCTGTCTGCTCGCAAGGCGACTCGTCGAAGCGGGCGTTCCCTACATTCAGGTCAATTGGTCCGAGTACGTCGAGTGCATGACTCCCAACTGCGACTTCGGGTGGGACACGCACATCTACAACTTCGAGTTGTTGCAGGACTCGCACTGTCCGATCTTCGATCGCGCGTTCGCCGCGCTGCTGGACGACCTCGCCGCGCGGGGGCTTTCCGAATCGACGCTCGTGGTCGCAATGGGCGAGTTCGGTCGCACACCGCGCATCAGCAACCGAGCCGCTCGCGATCACTGGCCGGGCTGCTACTTCTCGCTCTGGTCCGGCGGAGGCGTTCAGCCCGGCCGGATCATCGGCGCGAGCGACAAGAATGCCGAAGCCCCGGTCACGACCGCGATCACGCCACTCATGGTCGGCACCACCATCAGCGAACTGGCGGGCCTGGACACTCAAGCCCGCGCCGAGCTGCGCGTCCTCGACGGAGGGACGGTCATTCAAGAGTTGCTGTGACGTGTCAGCCGGATGCCACGTGACCATGATGCCGCGTGACCAGAGCGGTTACAGGCTGGCTGTAGCGGAACTCGTGAGAGTTCCGAACAGAAGTCTCACGACTTCAGCTACGTTTGGCCGCTACATCCGAACTGGAACCGCTCTAGGGGACCACACATGAAGACCGTATCAGGCAGTGCCATCGCGGGAGCCGTGCTTGTTTCGTTTCTCTTTGGAAATGTGGTCGGGGCCGCCGCTGAGGAACGGGCCTCACCACCGAGAGCGGTCGGCAAGCGGCAAGTGTCTCTCGGGAACCCGCTGTTCGATTGGTACGCACCGCGCGGCGAGATCACGCGGCAAACGATTTCGTCGTCCTGTTGGCGACACAGCAACGGCCTCGAAACTCTGCTGAATCTTCGTCTGCCGCGCGACATCTCGATCCGGTGGACCAACGTCGCCGGAGAGCGAGTCCAGGTGGAGTTGATCGTCGAAGCGGAGTCGTCCGTGTGGCATCGCACCGCGACGGCGTCGGCCGCTGATGGCGGATTGACTTTCACGGACGTGCCGCGCGGAAATTGCGAGGTCATTCTCCGCTCGCTCGACCACCGTCACCCGCTGTTTGTCACCGCGAAACTTGAGGACACCTATAAGCTGGAAGACTTCCGCAACGAAGTGGTGTTCGATGGACGTGCCACCGGCTGCGTCGCGTTGCGGATGCTCGATGAAAGCGGGCGGCCGGTCGCCGCCGGTGTGGTCCGCCTTCAGTGTCGCGATTCACGTTATTCCGACCGTCGCCTCAATGTCCTGCGGTGGACGATCGAAGACGACGAGGCGTGGGCCGAACGGACTCAGCAGGAAGACCGCCGCGTCCAACGCCTGGCGGACGGCACGTTCATCGTGATCGGCCTGGGGCCGGGCACGTACTCGATTCCGCTGACGACCGCGAACCGGCATGAGCGCTCTGGAGGCGGGTTGAAAGCCGATGGCGGTCTCTACATGGAACTGCATCATCGGACTCGATCGACTCCCGAGGATGCCGTCGAACGGGCGGAAGCCCTGCGACTCCAGACGGCTCGGTTGAAGAGTGAGCATGTCCCGGTCAAGGCGTGGGGCATCATTCGACTCGGCTATCACGGAGCGGACGCCGCTGCTGTGGCTGGAGAACTTGTCGAGGCGCTGAGTGACCAACGGTCGATCACGACCAGCGTTGTGCGGGAACACGGCCTTGGTTCAACGATCGCCGGGTTTGCGGCAACCTCACTCGGCCAGATCGGCCCCGGCGCAACCCCCGCGTTGATCGAGGGCTTGAAGCATCCTCTCGCCATCGTCCGCAAATCGGCGGCGCAACTGCTGGGGGATCAGAACAGGCACGACCCCGCCGTCGTCGAGCCGTTGATCGCGGGATTGAGCGACGCCGACAATGAGGTGGCCGGCCGGATGGCATTGTCATTGGGATTCGTCGGCGCACCGGCGGTGGACCGACTGATCGGCTTGGTGAAAACGGGAACGCTCCGCCAGCGGCGAGGGGCCGTGTACGCCTTGGGAGTTCACCGCGCACCGCGCGGCGACAGCATCCTGCTCGCGGCGCTCAACGATCCCGCCGCCGAGGTTCGGCAGACGGCGGCCGAAGCGATTTCCAACCTGTTCGATCCGCGATTGGTCCGGTCGGTCGTCGAGCGATTGGACACGGACGATCCGGTCGTGCGTCCGCTGCTGATTCGATACCTCGAACACATCGACGACGAAACGCGGCACCAACTCATGGAACTCTGCGACCATCCCAACGTGCGCATTCGTCGAGGAGTGGCTCAGGCACTGTGTCAACAACACTGGTGGCACGCGAATAGTCAATCGCTGCCGCTGCTGCTCAAGACACAGGACGACGATGCCGAGGTCCGCCGCTGGGCGGTGGCGAGCTTGAAACACTCGATGCCGCTGGTCGGGCCAAGGGTCGCGTGGGAGGTTCTTTCGACGGGCCTCCGCGATCCGGATGCCCAGGTGCGTGCCGAGGCCACCGGGGTGAGTGTCGAGTTCGCCAGTCAGTGGCGTGACGACACACGGCCCGTCATGCCGTTGGTCGCTCTGTTGTCCGAGGCGGACGACCAGACAAAGCTCTCGGCCGTGAAGGCACTGGGCGCGTTCCGCGACCGCCGCGCAACAGAAGCCTTGGTACTGCTAGCCACTGACAACCCGGCCCCCGCGCTCTGGAAAGCGATCGTCGCGGCACTCTGCCAGATCGGCGATCCGCGCGGTGCCGCCGTGTTGCGAGCCGCCTTCAATTCAACGGACCCCATCAGCAGTCGGGAGGATGTCATCGCCAAAGCGGAGGTCATCCGCGCGCTGGGAGAGTTGCGCGACCGTGAGTCCCTCGACACGCTGGTCGATCAGCTTGACGGGTTCCGCGAAGAGTGGGGCGCGGCGGCGGCCACCGCCCTTGCGCAGTTGGAAGATGTTCGCGCGGCCGAGCCGCTGATGGATGCCGTGCGAAACAATCTGAGATGGCACCGCTTCGGACGGCAAGGGCGAGTGGACCAATTCTCGCACATCGCCGGAGCGCTCGGCTGTGTCGGCGACCGGCGGGCCGCACGTTTCCTCGTGAGCACGGCCCACCAAGCTGGCCCGTTTCAGAACATCCTTGAAATGGAACTGGTCAATACCTTTGGCCCACCTAATCCCAGCAGGATTCCATTGGAGACCGCGATGTCGTGGCATCCGTATCCGGCGGCGTTGGTCATGCTCGGTCCCGAGGCCGTTCCCTCGCTGCTCGAAGGATTGAAGTCGGAGCACGCCGTGACTCGCATTGTCTGTGCGCAGGCACTCGGCTCGCCGTTGTCATCGACTTCGACCGACTTCTCGGCGTTGATGCGGACGGCGTTTCGCACTTTGCCCGGCGAGGCTCTTGAGTTCCGTGATCGGATCGAGGGGCAAGAGACCGGCGTCGCGAGAGCATTGCTCGCCGCGCTGCGGGACGACGAACTGCTGGTCCGACTGGCGGCGGTCGATGGGCTGGGAAACCTGGAACTGAGGTCGGCAGTCCCGCCATTGATCGCGGCCCTCGACGCTCCCTTCGCGGTAACGAAGATCATTCCCTTCGGCAATTCTGTCCTCCCCGACTATGACGGACAGCGCGAGCGGTTCCGCGCGTCGATCGCCCGCGCGCTGGGAATGATCGGCGGCGACGAGGCCGAAGCGGCGCTGCGCGGTCTCATGCGCGACGCGGATGGTTTGGTGAAACTCTTCGCCATCGAGGGACTCGGGCGGGCGAAGGCCGGCGAGTCCGTGACGCACCTGATCGAACTGCTGTCGGGCCGCGACATCGACTTGTCGGTTACGGCGGCCAACGCCCTGGCGGGCGTCGGTGATCGGAACGCCATCCAGCCTCTGATCGCCTGCCTGCACCCGGACATTCCTGACACAGTGTGCTCCGCCGCCGTTCAGGCACTCGGCCAGTTGAACGCGCGCGAAGCTGGTCCAGAACTGACGCGGTTGCTCACACGGTTCGATCCCGCTCAAAAAGAGCCAGAGGCTCAGGAGTTTCTTGTCACCAATGTGGCGGTGTTGCTGTTGCGGTGGCAAGACCAGGCCGGGATCGAATGGTTTCGCCGACGGTTGGTATCGAACGATGAGGAGATCCGAACGAAGGCGCTGGATCATTTCGCGTGGTACGCGGAAGTTGATGTTGATCTGGCCCCGCTGTTTGCGGCAACGCCCCTGATGGAGCAGATGCGGCGGCAGGCGCTGGATGGCTCCGACGAGCAGACTCGGACCCGCGCGCTGGGCGTGCTTCGATTCACCACCGACGAGGCATCGCAGGCCGTGCTGGTTCGGTGCCTCGACGATCCTCTTCCCCGCTGCCGCAGTCGGGCGCTGCAATCGCTCGCGAAACGCGATCTGGGAACGCTTCCGCCTCTTGTCACGCGGTTGAAGAACGATCCCGACACTTACGTCCGCTGTGAAGTAGTTGAGCTGTTGAGCGGCATCCGTTCCGATGCCGCCACCGATGCGTTGATCGAGATGCTGGACGATTCCCGGCGCGAAGTCTCAGGCGCGGCGTTGCAGGCGCTGGCAGACCGCCGCTCAGCGCGAGTCCATGCGGCGGTTAGCCGTCTCAAATGCGAATACCTTCCCCCCCGTCGGTTGGCGGAAATCAACCGCGTTCTGCACACTGTGACACCGTGACACCAACTCGATCAGCGGTGGACAAACCCGCCTCCACATCGACCCGGCATCGGAGAGGACGAGCATGCGCGAATGGTATTTTCAGGCGATGGGGCAGGAGTTGGGACCGCTCTCCGTGGCGGAACTCAAGGCCAAGGTGGCGAGCGGGCAGATTCAGACCGATACGCTGGTTCGCAAGACGGCCGAAGGGAAGTGGATCTTCGCGGGAAAGGTGAAGGGGTTGTGTGCCATCCCCGAAGAACCGCCTCCCGCGCCGGTGGTTCCGCCTCCCGAGACCAAACCGAAATCGTCGGCGACTCTGCCGGTCATGAGCGGCTCGGCGACACATGCCAAACCAGGCTCGAGCGCCGAGATCACGACGAGGACCGGCGCGAAGCTGTCGTCATCCGGCACGATTCCCGCCACCTTCATCACGCTGGTCGAGGAACAACGCGACTCCGCACCGCCATCGGTCGAGTTCTACAACTTCGTCGGATTTCGCGAGGCCATCTCGCCGGTGTTGTATGACGCCGTGAAGCAGTTCGTTTCCGATCGCGGCATCACGATGAGCCAGTTAAACCGGCGGGCACTGGCCGACTTCATCCAGCGCCCGGAACTGGCCAGCGACCTGCTGATCACGACCGTGGCGGCCCTGCCTCAGCGGGTGAACGAAAAGTCAAACCGAGACGGCAGCCGACCGCTGTCCGATCGCGAGCAGGTCGAACTGGCGACGTTTCGCTTCACGCTGTTCAACAGCAGTCCCAACTCGATGCAGGTGGGCGAGGGAGTCTTCTTGCCAGAGAGTATCGAAGAACGGTCCTACGACATCGTGGCCGAGGGGCAGCATCCGACGCTCGACCATGCGGGACATGTGCCGGTACAACTGAGTCCGCTCGTGGCGGGCAAGGCCATCCGCCTGACGCTGGATGTCTCGGTCCCGCCGCAGGCCACGCGAGACATCGTCGTCTGGTTCCACGCCGACTCCAAACCGAGCCTCACCAAAGTTCGCGGCCAACTGCTGGTCGGCCACGGTGGCGAGTTGGCCATGAGCGAATTCTTCACCGTCATCCTGCACGGTGACAGCCCGAGTCCGGATGCTTGAGACGGCCGTCGATGTACTGGACGTTAGTCGGCAACCAAAACGTCGAAGTCAAATGAAAGAGCAAGAGTTTCAATGAAGGATGGATTCCTCGGCTTCCGCACGTCGTTCATGCTCGACTTTGTC
>JAYUFF010000338.1:0-15768 GCA_043738825.1 Schlesneria sp. | reverse complement strand
CTGCGTGATCGAGTTCGCGCGGTTGATGAACTGTTCGAGCGAGATGACTTTCTGATCGAGCGCCGTCGGCAGGTTCGGTTCGACACCAAGCTGCTCCTGCTGGTGACCGAAGTTCAGGCCGAGCTTCCCGCGCAGGTAATCGAGCGATTCCTGCGGGTTCTTGTCGTAAGTGAGCAGTGCGTGGCGAGTCTGTATCTCAGTCAGCCGCCCCGTCTGCCCATGCCGCTGATGCCACGGCCCGGTCAGTTCGCGAGCCTTCTCGAACTGCTCCGTGTTCAGAAAATGGAGGCAATGATAGTAGTAATAGTCGTCCGTGCCGGGGATCAGTTGCTTGAGCGGCACCGCCCGGTCGGGAGCCAGCGAAAATTCCTCGATGAACCCGATCTCACCTCCCAGCCCGGTCGAGATCCCGACTTCTTGCGACATCCAGGTCATTACGATCGCTCCCATCAGTACAACGCGGCGCATGTGCGACTCCTGTGGTGAATCAGTTTCGAGGGCCAGCCCTCTTGAATCGTTGGTTTCAACCTCTGAAACAGGCAGAGACTGTGGAATGGACGGTGAATCCTACCGTCTGTTGGCGACGTTGGACGCCCTCACGTCAGAAAAGTTCCCCCTCCAGTGCCACCGTTCGAGAGTCTCGACAGTGTGAGCAAGGCCGGGATTGCCACGCAAGACCAATGCCATTTCCAAACACGGCTTCGCCCAGTTTGAAGTTGCACAAAATGTAGGGTGGGACCAGCGGCGCTTCGCCGCGCCGGCCGACCATCAATTCTCGAAAGTTTCTTCAGGGTGGGCCGGCGCTCGAAGCGAGCTTGTCCCACCCTACTTTGAAACTGGGAAGAGCCGTGCATTTCCAAATCGGCGATTTGCCCACAAAATGCGGCGGATCACCACAGGCAGGGTGGTCTGGGCCTGCCAACACACAAACCAAAGTGGTGAGCACCGCCCCCACGACGACTTGTTGGCAACGCTACGGTTGGCGACCGCTTGCTCCCGCGCCGTTGGGGCAAGACATTGCGGCGACTCATTCCCAGACGGGCGGAATGGGCGGGGCGTTTCACGACAGCAGCAGCTTCAGATCGTCGGCCGTCAGGTCTTGGAGGACCGAGTTGTTTTGTTCGAGGATCGCGTCGGCGAGTTCTCGTTTTTGCTGCTGCAACTCGGCGATCTTCTCTTCGACCGTCCCCTTGCAGATCAGGCGGTAGGCGAAGACCTGACGAGTCTGTCCCACGCGGTGAGCGCGGTCGATGGCCTGCGTCTCGACGGCCGGGTTCCACCACGGGTCGAGGATGAACACGTAGTCGGCGGCCGTCAGATTGAGACCCAGGCCGCCCGCCTTGAGACTGATGAGGAAGACACCGCAGTCCTTGTCGGTCTGGAACCGTTGAACTCGCTCCTTGCGGTCGCGGGTCTGGCCATCGAGGTACTCGTAGACGATCCCCTTCTTGTCGAGATGCTGCTTCACGATCGCCAGCATGCTGGTGAATTGCGAAAAGACCAGCGTCTTGTGCCCTTCCTCGATCAACTCTTCGATGTGCGGGATGAGCACGTCCAGCTTGGCACTGGATTCGTCGCCGGTCGTCTTGTTGATCAGCGCCGGATGGCAGGCCGCCTGTCGCAATCGCAACAGCGCCTCCAGGACGTGCATCTTGGATTTGGCGAGCCCCTGATCCTCGATGATCCCCAACAGCGAGTCGCGATAATGCGCGCGCAGTTCGTTGTAGAGCCGCTGCTGCTCGTCGCCCATCTCGCAGAAGATGGTTTGTTCGAGCTTCTCGGGAAGTTCGCTGGCCACGCTTTGCTTGGTGCGTCGGAGAATGAGCGGCTTCAGTCCGTCAGCCAGCACGCGCCGGGTCTCGATGTTTTCGGGATCGGCGGCGTGCAGCTTGAACGCCGAACTGCGGCCCAGCATGCCGGGATTGAGGAACTCGAAAATGGAGCACAGGTCGCCGAGATGGTTCTCGATCGGCGTGCCGCTCAGTCCGATGCGGTGCCGCGCCTGCAAGAGCCGCGTGGCTTTGGCCACCTGCGATGTCGAGTTCTTGATCGCCTGAGCTTCGTCGAGGATCACGTAATCGAACAGGACATCTTTCAACACCAGCACGTCACGTCGCAGCGTCCCGTAGGTCGTCAGGATCAGGTCGTACTTGCCGAAGTCATCGCGCGACTTGGCCCGGTCGAGACCCGAGTATTCGAGCACCTTGATGTCGGGTGTGAACTTCTCGGATTCCTGCCGCCAGTTGAACATCAGCGACTTCGGGACGACGACCAGCGAGGCCAGACGTTTCTTGTTTCGCTTCCGTCGCCCTTCGAGGAACGCCAGCATCTGAATCGTCTTGCCGAGACCCATGTCGTCCGCGAGGCAGCCGCCAAATTGAAACTCTTCGAGGAACCGGAGCCATCCCAAGCCCTCGCGCTGGTACGGGCGCAGCTCACCGTGGAACGAAGGGGGTTCGGTCTCGGTCTTGATCCCGTCGAAGGCGGCCAGCCGATCGCGGACCTCCAGAAAGCGAGCGTCGTAATCGACCGAGGGCTGTGTCGAAAGCAGCGCGTCGAGAATCCCGACCTGCACGTTGGTGAACCGCAGGTGGTCTCCCTCCGCAATGCCCAAGCCGGCCAGTAGCCCGTAACGCTCCATCCATTCCTCGGGCAGAATTCCGAGTGAACCGTCGTCGAGCACGATCGTGCCGTCGCCGCGAGCCAGTGCCGCCAGCAACTCGGGAAACGTGACGCGTGCTCCGCCAAAGTCGATGTCGGCGTGCAGCTCAAACCAGTCGATGTTCGATTTGATCTGGAACTTGAGATCGACCGGCTGCCTCACCTGTTTGCCGTCGGCTCGAACCTGCCAGCCCTCGGCGATCAACCTGCGGACGGCGGGAGCCAGATCGCGTGCGGCGATCTCGGCGTCGTGCTGACCGCGCCTCTGATCGAGCAACCGTCGGAAGCCGCCGTCCTGCAACTGCGACCACGCCAGCGCTTCGGCCTCACGGTCACGAACCAGACAACGGTTGGCGTGACGCTGCACGATGGCCCACTGGCTGCTGGTCCCTCGCACGGAAGTGCCGTCGTAGTCGAACTGGATCTCGGCCTTCAACCGATCCTGATGCCAGCGCGATCGAGCCGGAGCATGAACCACCAGAATCGGCCGCGGTGTCACGACCACTTCTTCCAAGCGAAGCTCAGCGGGCAGTTCGAGTTTTGGCAGCGCCGGCATGTCAAGCAGTCGATCGACCAGCGCGTGCTCTTCGCCCGCCGCCACTTGGAAGTCATCGGATCGACGCAGGAGCGTGACCCAGGGGTAAGCGTCGAAGTCTTGGAACGGCCGCACCTGAGTGTCCGTGATGGCGAGGCCACCCGGCACGACAAGGACCGGATCGCGCAGGGCCATCTTTTCGTCACCACGTCGCAGCGTGCCGCGCAGTTTCCACACTTGCAGCTCGGGGTGGAACTCGACGGCCAGACAGAGTTCCCACGGTTCGCCTTCGTCCCACGCCAGTGTTTCTGTGACCCGCTCGTCATCGCCGAGCAATCGAATCCGGCCCGTGGCGCAGATCGCCGGCAACAAGAGCTGACACAGATCGTGAGGGACTCGATACCGGAACGCGGCCAGATTGTCGGCGACTTGTGCGGAGAGTGCGGCCCGGTCGGGAGTGCCACCGACGAGATGCGCGAGAATGCGCCGATCCTCGTCGTCGTCGATCTCGTCAAACTTGCCGGGACGCAGCTTGAGTGGTTTGAGCTTCCCCCACTCACCATTCGCACGGCGCTGGCGTTGAGACGTCTGAATGACGATCAACCCGGCCTCATTGCTGGCCGTGGCGTCGATCTCGTAAAAGACCTGTCGTTCGCGGCCTGCCGCCGAAACGGAGGACTCTTCGCCCTGCATCTCTTTGCGCAGCTCGCTCAGTCGGGTTTCCCATTCCTTGAGTCGCGGAGCCGCCTCGGCGCGCAGGGCCTCGCGCTCGGCGTTCCGCAGCTTCGTGGACCGACCGCCGGTCGAGGCAACCGCGTCGGCGGCCTCTTCCTCCCAGAGATCGGAATCGGATCCGAAATTCAGTGGGGCATCGTCGTCCACCACGAAGGGCGGGTAGTAGCCGGGCTTCGCCGAACCGGACACATAGGAACCGGCATCGGCCGCGAGGACCGTCGCCCACAGATGCTTGCAGTGCGGATTGCCGCTGGGATTGGCGGATGTCCCGACGCAGTTGCACATCATCCGGATCGCGCCGTCATCCCGGCTGATCTGCGTCTGAAACTCGACGCCATCCCGCACCACCGCGAACAAATGTTCGGCGGTCACGCGGATCACGGAGACCCGCTCGGCCTGAATGTACGCGGCTCCTCGAAAGCGAATATCGCCCCGAAACTTGCTTTCCAGCAGTTCCGACAACGTCATGGACGGTTCCCTGTCTCTTCGAGCGAGATCGCGGCTTTTCCAGCGTGATCGCTGTGATCGATCTCGCGTGCGATCCCTGCCACACCACAAAACTGACACGCACGCACCGTTGCCAAAGTGGAAAGTCGCGCGCAGCAGGGGAAGGTATCCGATCCCTCGCAATGTGGGTAGTGATAGCTGGAGTTTGGCAGGGCCATCGCCTTTTTGAATTTGGGGTGCCACGGTCACGGAGCTTCGACGTGGCCGTGTGAGGAAGTGAAGGCTGATTTTCAATCTCACGACCACGTCGAAGCTCCGTGGCCGTGGCACCCAATCCCCCAGTTTCAACAAGGCGATGGCCCTGGGAGTTTGAAAGACGGTGGACGTGCCCTCAGCCGTCTGCCGGGTTTGACCACGCGCATCTCGAAAACGCACCGCGACGAACCGACTGATCGCGGCCACCGCCGTTTCCCATCGGCCTCAAGCCCTTGATCTGCCGGTGAATGTCGAAGTCCGTTTTGGTGGTGTCGTCGATGAGCAGCATCACGCCGCGCGCCTGCGATCGAGTCTGCCGCCGAGCGGCACGCATGGACGGTCACTTCGGACGACGACGCAGCTTGGTAAAGCTGATCCCCGGAAACGGAATCGTATCTGGGTCATCGGCGGTCGGAGTGGCCGGACCACTGGCCGACTCATCGAACAGGGAGGCGGGAAGCGGTTCGTCGCGCAACGTCCGGGACGAGACACGACGTTCGAGGACGGAGCGCAACGAACCGTCTTGATGGAACGCGGACTGAGGCAACGCGCCCAGAACCGACTGCACCAACTTCGAGAAAGCCGGCTCGATCAGTGGTGTACCGGGAAGCTGGCCCAGGAAGGCCATTCTCAAACCGGCGGCCACCAGATGCTCAACGGGATGCGGGCCGGTTGCCGGATCGTACTCGCTGCTTTCCGTGGCGAAGTCTTTCGCTCGCTCGACATCAAACGCAAACTCGAACAGATCGTGGCTGCCAGCCAGATTGCCAATCAACAGGTCCGTCCAGCGGTCGCTGCGACGACGCAGTCGCTCGATCGCGGCGACTTGCTCGGCTGACGAATCGGGTTGTTGCAGCAGTCGTGACATCACGCCATGACGCACTTGCAGCAGACCGCTCACGGCATTGCGGGCGACTCGCGAGAGATCGTCGCGCCCGGTGTGCCGATCGACTCCCAGCAGCACCGTGGACCAGACGCGAGTCAACAGCTCGCTGATGAACAACTGAGTGCCCAGTTCGGCGAGTTGACTCAGTTCGGGATCGTCCTCGGCGGACCAGGCGTCGAGTCGCGCTGTCCAATGCTGTTGCAGCGTCCGGGTCTGCTGCCAGAATTCGCGCAGCGAGTTCGACGAGAGTTCCTGACCGTCGGCAATGAGGCAGCGACCGACGCGCGACACCAGCAACGCGACCTCCGCCAATGACTTGACGGAGAGACCAACTTCGACTGAGTGCATACCCACCTCAAGACTTTGGGGTTAGTGACCTGACCCCTGCAAGGCAAACACGGTGCCGGGAGCGTGGAACGTGTTGAAGAACCGAGCGATGAAACGCTTTGTTGAACGAGCCGCGCCGTTTGTCAAAGTTCTCGAACATCGCCGCGTTGCCCGTTGACAACGTGCTCCCTCCAAACGGCCACAAACGACAACGCCACGCACGTCGAGCCGTGGCTCAGAATCACTTCGCGTCTTTCTTGGAAGACTTCGATTCTTCAACCTTCGGGAGTTCGGGGGCCTTGATGGCGGCGGCGGACTCGGCCTTTGTCAGTTCTCGAATCTTGATGTCCTTCAATCCCGAGACGGTCGCGTAACACGACACGCCCAGCGGGCGAGACAGTTCCACCTCGTGGCGAATCGAAATTTTGCGGCCCTTCGTTTCCACGCCGACCACCTGCTGCTCGTCGATCCAACCCATCAGTCCCTGCTCGGTGACTCGCAGCCGAATTTTGTACCAGCGACCCTTTTGAAACGACTCGTAACGGGATGTCTCGTTGCTCGCCGCGTCCAAGCCATCGAGGCTCGAGATCCCCACGACACCGCCGCCCCAACCACCGACGATGAAACTGCACGGGTCGTCCTGGACCGGAAACGTCAGCCCGCAGAAGAAGTCGCTGCCGTCGATCCGCTGCGCCATCAGCGAGATTTCGTAGTTGATCTTCGGCAGATCGCCGCCGGTCCAGGTGACGCCGGTCATCTCCGAGCCTTGCTGCATCACGATCATGCCATCCTTGACCGCCACTTCTCCCTGGCCGCCAAATTCCGCGCTCTTCCAGTTCTTCAGCGTCTTGCCGTCGAACAGTGGCTTCCATTCGGGAGTCTTCGCCGCCGGAGTGGCTTCTTCGGCCGCAAACGACACACGAACGGCCTCCACGGTGGCGAGGCAGCCCGCGACCACGGCCAGAGCGAGCGCCAGACCTTGCGCAGAACGTGACCGCGCGACTGAGCCTAAACAATTTGAGGACCGCGTCGTTTTCAACATGACTTGAACTCCCGGAGCAAGGTGGCGTGAGGCGGATGTGGCGAGGATGCAACAGCGGCAGGATTACGTTTCGCCACGTCGCGTTCAAGTCGGAGCGACGCGAATCGTCGCGCGGATCGCTCCGTTCGCGGGTCATTCACCAACGCAGGGCCGCTTTCACCGATTGATTGCTGCATGAGGTTCCAGCCCTTGAGTACAGTCCAACTGACTCCGGCCCTACATCCGAAGGCCGCTCGCGCTGATTGAGGTCTCGTCATCATGCTCACTCTCGCCGAGATGACACGCGAAGCCGGTTCGTCCGCGACTCCGAGCCGACTCACGGAGACTTCCGAGTCATTCCGCGAACGACTCGGCCTCGAGGCCGAAGTCCGGCGGCTCAACCGTGAGCGATCACTGGCCCGGTTCGAGAATCAACTACTGAACGAGATCGTCCAGCGTGACGATGCAGCCTCCGCCGCCGAGGCACTGCTCCGTCGCCTCGTGCCGCAACCGTCACTGAACTTTGCGGCACTGGTCAATGTCTCGCAAACGCCCTCCCGGTTGATCGCGTTTCGCGGGCTGCCGGATTCGATGGGTGAGTCATTGGCCATCCCGAACCAGATGCTGGAACGATTGCAGGGTGAACGGTGGCTCGTGGTCGCTCAACTTTCTATCGCCGGTTTGAGTTCGTTTAACCGCGTGGGCCACGCCCCGCGCGCGACCGCGCTCCACGCCGAAACGCGCGGGACGTGGCCCACGCGGTTAAACGACCAAGACGTGTGGCTCATCGGGATCAAAGACGGCTCCGAACTGGTGGCCGTGCTGGTCACGAGTGTGCTCTGGCCCGCCGCCGTCCCGCGCGGCGAGCAGCTTGATCTTTTGAGTCGCGTCGGTCAGACACTGGCACGGCTCGTCGTGAGGGATCGCGAACGGAAGCGTCGGGATGACGAACTGCAAGCCTCGCGCGAAATGCTCGCCCTGCGAACCATCACGGATCGGGCGACCGCTCGGCCGTTGGAGACCCTCGGCCGGTTTGCGTGCCGTCTGCGTGAGGCGATTGCGATGGATCGAGCCGCGCTCTTCCTGCTGTCGCGCCGAACCGACGACGTGTCCGAACCCGTCGTATCGAGTGGCTCGCCTCTACCAACGCTCATCGAGCCGACTTGGAAGCGTCACGAATCAAAATTGGCGTGGCACGCGATGACGCGCCAGCGCGGCGGCCTCTTCGATTCGTCGCGGTTGTGCCAACTCGGAATCGACACGCTGGTTGGCTCGGCCGCCGCCTGGCCCTTGATTCACGAGGAACGACTGCTGGGAACGATCGTGCTGACGCGGGCCTCGAACGACTCGATCGCCGATGGTCAGAGTCGCCTGCTCGAATGGAGTGCCGACTTGCTGGCCGACACGCTGCGCCGCGTGTTCGACGAGGCCGACATTCGACGACAGGCACGGCACGATGGACTGACCGATCTCACGAATCGACGGACCTTCGACACGCTGCTGGCGGGTGAAATCGACCGCGTGCGACTGGGACTTTCATCGGAATGCTCGCTGTTGTTGGCGGACCTCGATCGATTCAAGTCGATCAACGATACGCACGGCCATCCCGCCGGAGACGAGGTACTGCGCGTGGTGGCTCAACTGCTGCGCGAGCATGTCGGCCGGATGCGAGCCGGCGAGCGCAGTGTGCTGGCGCGATACGGCGGCGAAGAGTTGGCCGTGCTGTTGCCGGGTGTCGGTCTGGCGGGGGCGCTGCGACTTGCCGACGAGATTCGTCTGGCGGTCGAACAGCGCGTGATCCCTTTTCAGAACAAGAGTCTGGGGGTGACGATCAGCATCGGCGCGGCAAGCTGCCCGCGTCATGCGATGACTCCCGCCGACATCATCTCGGCCGCCGATCAGGCTCTGTATCGAGCCAAGTCGGCAGGCCGCAACCGCGTCTGCCAGCCGGATGATGCCTGACACATTGCCCGGATTATTCAGCGCCTGCCGTCTCCGACGGAGTCTTGAATCGAAGCCTGAAGCGCAAGCGAAGGGACAACGTCAAACGATCCTTCGCTTGCGCTTCAGGCTTCAATCCAAGCATGAATCGTCCGGGATAGCGATGCCACATCGTTGTGCTGCGAATGATCGTTGTGCTGCGAATGACTTGGCAAGCTGTGACGGTCCTGCCGCGAACGGCAGGGCTTGCTGTTCGGGTTGTCCGAGTCGTGGCGGGTTGGTCGAAAAGACCAGTTGGACGGACTGCGAGGCTGGATCGGCAGGGAGGCTGATTTGGCGACACGCCCAACACGGAAGGTCGGGCACGATGAGAACAAGAACGTTCGTCCACGGAATGGTGCTGAAACGCACGCTGCTGTTGTTGGTCGGGCTGACATCGCTCAGCGCTCATTGCGGTTGCACGACCTCGCGTTTCGGCAGAGGGGCACTGGCGTCGAACTCGCCGCGTACCCTGATGTCCGGTTCCGCGTTGCCCTCAACGAGTGAGCCTTCCGCACGAGAGCACACGGCAGGAAGTGTGCCTGTGTCCGGTCGCTCGGCGATTCGTCTCGTCAGTGATGACGAAGAGCCATCTGTAGATGTTCCGGCTTCTGCAGAAGCGGCAGCGAGTACGCCCCCGGTAGCAGCCTCAAAGGGTTCCGCGTCTGCACCCGCGCCGTCCGTTACCCATGCCGTGTCGCTGGCAGATCTGGAATCGCTCGCCCTTCAGAACAATCCCACTCTGGCGCAGGCTCAGGCGGGGATCGAAGTGGAGCAGGGAACTTATCGGCAGGCGGGACTCTACCCGAATCCGCAGGTTGGCTATTTGAACGGCACTGCGTCGAATGCTTCCGTGAAACAATCCAACGGCATCTTCCTCAGTCAAGAATTTGTCACGGCCCATAAACTCGATTTGGATCAGCACGCGGCTTCGCAGGAGATCAAACGACTTCAGTGGGATCGGGAAGCCCAGTGTATGCGCGTGCTGAACGACCTGAAGATTCGCTACTACGAAGTGCTGGGCGCACAGGAAGCCAGGGCCGTGTCCCAGCGGTTGGTGAAGATCGCCGAGGAGAACCTGCGGGTTGCCGAACGACTGCTGGATGCGAAAACGGGGACGCGGATCGATGTGCTGCAAGCCAAGGTGCAGCTCGAAACGGTGCGACTGAATCTCGACGACGCCGAGTACCGCCATGCCGCCGCTTGGGAACAACTCGCCACCATCACCGGCACGTCGCCGATGCAACCGGTTCCGCTCGCGGGCGACTTGGCGGGTGAGATTCCCCACCTTGATCTGGAGAGTTGCTGGCAGGAACTGCTGGCCCGCAGTCCGCAACTCAGGTCGGCCGAATCCGAATTGGACCACGGTTGGGCCACGTATCGTCTGTCTCGCGCTCAAGCCATTCCCAACGTGACGCTGCAATCCGTGGTCGAGTACGACAAGGCCACGCAAGCGACGACGGCCAGTACGCTCGTGGCCCTGCCGCTTCCGCTCTACAACCGGAATCAGGGCAACATCGACAAGGCACTGGCGGATGTTCGGACGGATCAGGCCGAAATCTGTCGCGTGCAGTTGGTCCTGCGCGATCAGCTCGTGGATTCCTTCCGACGCTACAAGACAAGTCTCCGACAGACGGAACGCCTCAAGCAGGCGATCCTGCCGAACACGGAAGAAAACTTGAAACTCGCGACGCAGCTCTACACTGGGGGGGAGAGTGCGTTCTCGCCGGTCCTGGTCGCCCAGCAATCGTACTTTGAAAGTCAGATCGCCTATGTGGAGGCCCTCACCGAACTGCACAAGGTCGTGACCGAGATCAATGGCCTGCAACTCACGGGCGGGCTGAACCCGTCCGCCATCGGTTCGGCCATCCAAAACCAGCCGGGAGGCACCTCTCAGCGCCAGCGTGCTTTACTCAAGGAAGTCCAAGACCGCGCCGCGAAACAACTGTTGCCAGCAGCTCAAATTGGACGGTGATGAATTTTGGATGCGATGTTCTGCGAAGCGATTCCGTGAGCCAGCAAGAACGCGTCGTGCTATCCGAGTGACGGCTGAGACAGATCGGTGTGACAGGCGGAAGTTGCTGATGTCTGACGATTGCCGAAGGGCATTCAAGGCGGCGGCTCGCCACGTCCGATTGGTATGGATACTGCTTGCTTCGCCGAGAGAGTTGAAGTTCGCAGTTGACAGGATTCATCAAGCACGCATAATCCCGCGAGGTTGTTCTCAGGAGTTGGATCGTGAATCGTCTGGTCTCATTGGTGATGCTCGTTGCGTTCGCTGCTCAGCACATGATGTGCTGTTGCACCGGAACGGCGGCGCACGTTTGTGACCATGACGCCGATCAGCCGGTCTGTGCTGTTGAGCACAACCATGACGAACACGACACGGACGATTGCGGCCACGAACATCCGGCTCCATGCAACTCGGAGCCGCTGAGCCACGAAGGTTGCCCCTGCGATCCCTCGCACCAGCATCACTTCTGCTTCGGGACGCACGTATATTTCGTGTCGGCTCCGCGAGCTGAGCTGCCTCTGTCGGTGATGCACCACGATTTTGGCTTCGGGTCGTTGGGTGTCTCGGTTCGGGTCTGGATGACCTCATTGGCGGCGGCGAGTCGCCACGGCGTGGACTCTGGTCCGCCTCTCTCTTCGTGTCCGCAGCGATCGGCGCTCTGCGTTTATCGCATCTAAGCGGTCCTGCCCTCACGCGCCTTGTTGACCGACCACGATGTCGGCCTGCGCTGTGATTTCCTCTGACGTGTTCTCCCGCAACGGACGGTGAGAGAGCACTTGACCATTGGGGCTGCGGCGACTGTCTGTGACTGCGTTTACACCGTCTTCGTCTTGTGATGAAGACCCGCGTCACGTCGCCCTGGTCCGACCTGCTGACACCAAGGAAGAGCCATGTATTTTCAAGCCGTTCAAAAGTTGGATGCCCTGTTGTTTGCCGCGATCTGCGCCGCGTCGCTGGCTGCTCAAGCCTTCGGTGCGCCGCCAACGGCCAAGCCGGGGGACAAGCCCGCCGCGAAGGCCGATGCTCACGAACACGCCGAAGTGGGACCGCACAAGGGAACGCTGATCGAGTTGGGAGAAGAGGAATATCACGCCGAGTTCGTGCTGGACGAGAAGAAGCACACGGTGTCGATCTACCTGATGGATGGAGCCGTCAAGAACTACGTCGCGATCCCGGCGAAAGAGATCACGGTCACGCTGAAGCACGACGGTAAGACCGAGTCGTTCAAGCTGAAGGCCAAAGCACAGAAGACCGATCCGGCGGGCATGTCGTCGATGTTTACGTTGACGGACGAAGAGTTCGTTAATGACCTGCATCACAAGGGGAGCGATCCCCGGCTGATGCTCAAGATTGATGGCAAGCCGTTCTCGGCGAAGATCGAACTCGATCACAAAGACCACGACCACAAGGACGAGGCCAAGCCCAAAAAATGACCGAACTGTCTCCGGTGAAAACCGGAACAGGCCCACTCGGCGGATGAAGTCCGTCCAGACGTTGCCGCCGGGTGGGTTTCCTGTTTCTTTCACTCCTGCCGTGCAGGATCGAGGTTTCCAATGATGACTTATCAATTCTGGATGACAGCGGGACTGTTCACCGCAGCGGTGTTGTTCCTGACGGTCGATGCTCCAGCCGCCTCACGCAGCAATCGCAACCAGCAGAAGATGATGCAGCAGCTTCGCCAGCAACAGGCCAAGCAGTACGAGGCCGATCAAAAAGCAGCGGCTCAACGGGCGGCTGCCATTGCCGCTGAGAAGCAACGACTGTTTGAGATTCACCAAAAGGCATCAAAGGCTCGCAACGAAAAGATCGACGCCGAACGAGATGCCGCACGCGAGCGACGACTGGCCGAACAGAGGACCAAGGATACAACTCCGGTCAAGGATACGAAGCCGAAGTCATGACCTTGTGTCATGCGGTTGACAGAAACGCCTCGTTCGCGGGGCGGGGGTGAACGCAGGAGTGGTCGGCGTCCGTCCAGATGTGACTGCCTTGCGGCCTCCGCCTCGCGGCGGGGTTTCAACGAACTCTGCATTACAAACCTGTCCGAATGGAATCTCCCTTTTGAAAGGAATCGTCATGAAACGAATGCTTCTTTCCGCAGCCTGCGGAATGCTGGCGACGGTGATTGCTGTCACCTCGGTGGATGCACAGCAGCAGCCGATCACGGTGACGACTGCGCCGACCGGTACAACACCGGCCAGTAAGGCGCAACAAGTTCTCGACCAATCGACCGAGGATGGCAAGTTCACGCTGATCGTCTTCTACAAGGAAGACACCGCAGCGGTGCGCACGATGGTTCAAGTCGCCAAGGACGGCGTGGCCAAACGGAAAGACAAGACGGCGGTCACGTTTGTTCAGGTCGCTGATCCCGCCGAGAAGGCGCTGGTCGAGCGGTTCGATGTCGCTCGTGCCCCGATGCCGATGACGATGGTGGTCGCACGCAACGGGGCGATCACGGGTGTCTTTTCAAAGCAACTGACGGACGAAAGCCTCGATGCGGCCATCGTCACGCCGACGATGACCCGCTGCATGAAGTCGCTTCAGGAACAGAAGCTGGTCTTCGTCTGTGTGCAGACGACCGAGCAACCACTCGTGCCCGCCGCCGTCAAGAACATGCAAGCCGATCCGCAATTCAAGGACCGGATCGCATTGGTCTCGATGCAACTCAACGATCCCGAGGAAACGCGGTTCCTGAGCCAAATGCAGATCGACGCGAAACAGATCAAGAGCGTGACGGCCGTACTGCTCGCACCTCCGGGGGTACTGGTCGGCAAGTACGACAGCTTCGCGACGAAGGAACAAGTCGCCGCCGCGTTGCACAAGGCGGGGCAGTGCTGCGACGACCCCAACTGCAAACACGCCCACGGTGCTGCGCCGCAAGCGACTCAACCCAACAAAGCACGGAGGAACTAGCCATGCGGTTGCAATCACTCGTCTGGAAAGAATTGCGTGAGCGTCCGTCGGCGATGCTCACCAGCGGCCTGGCGATCCTGTTGGGTGTCGCGTCGCTCGTCTTCATCCGGCACGTCACCGTGCATTCGGAACAGGAGGTCTCACGGCAACTGTCCACGCTGGGAGCCAACATCCTGATCCTGCCGAAGGACGCTTCGCTGCAAGACTACTATGCCGCCGATCAGAACGGCCGAACGCTGCCCGAGGAACACGTCTCGGAAGTGTTCCTGGCGGGATTGACCGGCGTCGAGAAGTTGTCGCCCAAGCTGAGCGTGCCGGCCAAGGTGGGAGAACTGGACGTCACGCTGACTGGCATCCTGCCTCAAAGTGAGTTTCAAACGAAGGCGGCGTGGCAGACGGCGTCGATGTTCAGTCCGAAGAAACACGATGGCTGCACGAAGGTTCATGTCGCTCCGTCAGCGGCCGACTCCGCACCCGAGGCACTGGCATCGAATCGCACCATCGAGCAGCTTCGCAAGCACGAAGTGGTGATCGGAGCGGACATCGCCGAACGCACGGGGCTGAAAGTCGGTGCGAACGTCGAGTTGCTCGGTGAATCGTTCGACGTGCTGGCCATCCTGCCGCGCACGGGAACGGTTGATGACGGCCGAGTCTTCGCCCATTTGCACGCCGTGCAACGGATGACCGGTGCCGGCGAAGTCGTGAGTGCGATCGAAGTCATGGGATGCTGCGAGGACGCGGCCGGTGATCTCGTGCCACAACTCAGCAAGCTGCTGCCCAACGCGAAGGTGGTCACGATTTCGCAGGTCGTGCAGACGCAGGTGGGCGTGAATCGGCTGATGGCGAACACGTCGTTGTTTGTCCTCGTCGTGTTGGTCTTGGTCGGCGGTGCGAGCCTGGCGGGAGCGATCTCGGCCAACGTGCGCGAACGCCGACGCGAGATCGGCACGTTGATGGCTCTCGGCGCGACGCCCGGTTTCGTGTCGCGATTGTTTCTGCTCAAGGCCCTGTGGCTGGGTGTCATCGGCGGCGTGGCCGGGTGTCTGCTCGGGTTGGGATTGGCCGTCTGGCTGGGTCCGCTATGGGCCGGAGTCTCCGTTCAACCCCTGCCGGGTGTGAGCGCGCTGGCTGTCGGAGGGGCTTCGGTGCTGGCGCTCATCGCCGCGTACTGGCCGGCTCGGCGAGCGGCTCGGCTCGACCCGTGCGTTTGTTTTCAGGAGGTTTGAAGCATGTTTCGATTGCAGGATGTGACGAAAACTTACACGCGGCGGGCCGAGACCGTCACGGCGTTTCAGTGCAACGAACTCGAAGTCGCGACGGGGGAATACGTGGCCATCGTCGGTCCCAGCGGCAGCGGCAAGACAACGCTGCTGTCGCTGCTCGGCGGAATGCTCTCACCAACGCGAGGTCGAGTTTGGCTGGGCGAGCACTCGCTCTACGACCAGCCGATTGCCGAGCGTGCGAGACTGCGGCGCGAACTGATGGGGTTCGTCTTTCAGACGTTCAACCTCGTGCCGTACCTGACCGCGCTGGAGAACGTGCAAGTGCCGTTGTGCCTCGCGGCACTGTCGGCGTCCGAGCAACGCTACCGGGCGACAGCGATGCTGGAGCGATTCGGCCTCGGCTCGCGGCTGCATCACAAGCCGACCGAACTTAGTATTGGCCAGCAACAGCGCGTCGCGCTGGCGCGCACGCTCGTCAACAACCCGCAAGTGATTCTGGCCGACGAGCCGACCGGCAATCTCGATCCCGACAGCCGGTCGCTCGTGCTGTCCGCGCTCGCCGACTGCCATCGCGAAGGCCGCACCATCGTGGTGGTCACACACGACCCGGTCGCGGCCCAACAGGCACAGCGGTCGCTGCGTTTGTGTGACGGGATGCTCAGCACAACCCTGGACGTTTCCGTAGCACGAGTCGCGTGAGCCGTTATCACATCGGAGCGGGTGAAAGACAAACCGAACAGCGTGACTTCAACGCTCGAATGGCCGATTCTC
>JAYUFF010000337.1:0-2230 GCA_043738825.1 Schlesneria sp. | reverse complement strand
GGCAAGGACTTCCCCGCCGATCCGATGGAGCAGGTGTGGGGAGCGATCGGGGCCGTGTTCGGAAGCTGGATGAACGACCGCGCGATGGTCTATCGCCGAACGTACGGCATCCCGCACGAATGGGGCACGGCCGCCAACGTTCAAGCAATGGTCTTCGGCAACCTCGGCGATGACTGTGCGACGGGCGTCGGCCTGACGCGCGATTGTGCTCTCGGGACGCCGGGCTTCTGCGGCGACTACCTCATCAACGCACAGGGCGAAGACGTGGTGGCTGGCATCCGCACGCCGCTGCGTATCGAAGAGTCTCTGTCGAAGGACATGCCTGAGTCGTACGCACAACTCAACGCGATCGGCAAGAGGCTCGAAAAGCACTACAAGGAAGTGCAGGACATCGAGTTCACGATCCAGCGCGGCAAGGTCTACATGCTGCAAACTCGCAACGCCAAGCGCACCGGTTTCGCGGCTGTTCGCATTGCGGTCGATCTCGTGAACGAGGGCCTCATCACCGAGGTCGAAGCGTTGCAGAAGCGCCGCATTCCGGCCGACGATCTCAACCAGTTGCTCCAGCCGATCTTCGACCCGGCCGCCAAAACCGCAGCCACGAAGGAAGGCCGCTTCCTCGCCAAGGGGATCAACGCGGGACCGGGCGCAGCATCGGGCATCATCTGCCTGTTCGCTGACGAAGCAGAAAAGTTCCACGAGAAGAACCCGAACATTGACATCGTGCTCGTCCGCAAAGAGACCAGCCCCGAAGATCTTCGCGGCATGAAAGCCGCCAAGGGAATTCTGACCGCGACCGGCGGTGCCAGTTCGCACGCGGCCCTCGTGTCGCGCCAGATGGGCAAGGCGTGCATCGTCGGTTGCTCGGCCATCGACGTTGATTACACGAACAGCACGGTGACGGTCGCAGGCAAGACTCTCAAGGCGGGCGACTTCATCAGCATGGACGGTTTCACCGGCGAAGTCTTCGAGGGCAAGTTGGCCACGAAGGCCAGCGAAGTGATTCAGGTTCTCGTTCAGAAGACGTTGAAGCCGGAAGAGTCCGATACCTACAAGCGATACGCTCAACTGATGAGCTGGGTCGATAAGTACCGCAAGCTGCGAGTTCGCACGAACGCGGATACCCCCGGTCAGGCCGACGAAGCCGTCGCTTTCGGTGCCGAGGGGATCGGCCTCTGCCGTACCGAGCACATGTTCTTCGATCACCTCGACGAAATCCGGCACATGATCGTGGCCGACACGAAGGACACGCGAGAAGAAGCGCTCGCCAAACTCCTGCCGTTCCAGCGAGCCGACTTCGCCGGACTGTTCCGCAGCATGAATGGCCGTCCCGTGACGATCCGCCTGCTCGATCCGCCGCTGCATGAATTCCTCTCGGATCGTCACCTTGAAGAGCAACCGGACCTCGGTCCGAAGCTCGCCAAGTGGACGGGTCTGTCTCTCGATGCCGTGAAACGCCGCGTGGAAGAGTTGCACGAATCGAACCCGATGCTCGGCCATCGCGGTTGCCGGTTGGGGATCGTCTATCCCGAGATCACCGCGATGCAGGCCCGCGCGATTTTTGAAGCGGCCGTCCTTGTGAGCAAGGAGGGGATCAATGTCGTCCCCGAAATCATGGTCCCGCTCGCCGGGTTCCTCGCCGAGTTCAAGCACCAAGAGAAGATCATCCGCGCTGCGGCCGACATGGTCTTCAGCGAGACGGGTGTCACGCTGGAATACCTCGTCGGCACGATGATCGAAGTCCCGCGAGCTGCCGTTCGCGCCGACCAGATCGCCACGGCCGCCGAGTTCTTCAGCTTCGGCACCAACGACCTGACTCAAACGACGCTGGCCATCAGCCGCGATGACTATGGCCCGTTCATCGGCTTCTACCGTGAGCATGACATCATCGCGAACGACCCGTTCCAAACGATCGACCAGGAAGGCGTCGGCGACATCATGCGAATCGGCGTCGAACGCGGCCGGTCTACACGACCGGACCTCAAGATCGGCATCTGCGGCGAGCACGGTGGCGACCCCGCCTCCGTCATGTTCTGCCACGAAATCGGCCTCAGCTACGTAAGCTGCTCGCCACGCCGAGTCCCCGTCGCCAAGCTGGCCGCCGCACAAGCGGCATTGGCCGCCAAGTAACTCCCCGACCACTGAATCGGTTGTGGCGCACAAGTCTTCAGCAGCCCGGCATCTCCCCGATGCCGGGCTGCTGGCTTTGTGTATTCGCCGCGCAAGACAG
>JAYUFF010000336.1:0-5897 GCA_043738825.1 Schlesneria sp. | reverse complement strand
CACGTTGACGGGACCACCCAGCAAACCGGGGAGCGACCCGCGCGCAAAAACCATCTGGAATTGAAGCGGGATTTCGGTCTCGGCCAGTTGGCCGTCGTGGTCCTTGTCCCACAAAGCCAGCTTGTCGATGGCGGTCCTGATTTCGCGATGAGCCAGCCGCCGGTCGCGGTCGGCGTCGAGGATGTCGAACAGCGTGCGCCCCTGCTCGTTGATCGTCAGCACCGCGCGGCTGCGCGCCGCGTCGATGCGGGTCTTCAGGTACGCCGTCACCTCGTCGAGAAACAGCTTTCCATTCTTGTCGGCGTCGAGGTCCTCAAAAGTAACGCCGAGTTGTGTGAGCTGCGCGGCCTCCTCCTTTTCCAGATAGCCGTTCGCGTTGGCATCGCTGAGCATGAACAGCGGCTTCACCAGTAACTCAGGATCGAACGACGTTGGAGCGGGCGTCGCGCTGAGGCTGATCTGCACGTTACCGAGGTGGAGATGAGCGGCCCCGTCCGGCGTCATGCGAACTTCCCCGGCACGCAGGCCGGTCGCTTTGACCGTTCCCTTGGAAACGTCAACAGTCAGTTCGAAGTTCGGATCGGGTGAGGCTACGAACTGGCGCAGCTCATCGAAATCGAGTTGCCCGTCGCCGTCCACGTCGTACTGCTTGAACGCCTCTTCTTTCAGACCGAGTTCCTGCGGGCTGAGCTTTTGATTCTTGACCGTCGTTCCCGGCACACCCGACTTGGCGGCGTCGGCGCTGTCGTACTTGTCGATCACGCGACGAATCAGCTTCTGGATCGACTCGCCGCCAGAGAGGCTCACGAACGGGTTGGCAGCCGGCGCGGCATTGTTGTTCATCGCGCGGGCGACTTGTGGCACAGCCTGATTCGGCACCGCCTGCAACTCGACCGCGCTGATCGTTTCGTCGTCGTCGCGGTCCAGTTTCCGAAGCACTTCGAGCGCCCTGGCCAACTCGTCCTTTGACAGCTTCTTGTCGCCGTTCGTATCGAGCCGATCGAACAGCGGCGCGTCGGTCGCCGCGTTCGCCATCGCTCCCGTGTTCGGATCGGCCTGTGCCTGTCGCGGCACGTACTGCACCGAGAACGGCGACAGCCCGAGCCGCTTGAAGTACGCGAGCAACTCGCCGCGCGTGATCTTGCCATCCTTGGGATTGCTGTCCGGCGCAGCGTCCATCGCCACCGGCTCGGTCCCCGTCCCGAGTTGCAACTGCTGAGCCTCGCGCGGCGTCGGAATCCGCCCCCGTGCCTCCTCGGCCGTCACCACCCCATCGCCATTCTTGTCGAGGCTCTTCAGCAGCGAGTCCACAAACTTCTCATGGCACTGCTTCGGCCCCTCGCCCTCCACCACCACCGACAACCGCAACACCACGACCCCCGCATCGGCGAGGTAGAGCACCTGATGAGTCTCCGCCGGCAACGAGTCGCTCGCAAAAACCGTGACGGCCGCGAGCAGCAGAACGAATGACGAGATAACTTTCATGGCAACCGCCTTGTCCCCTCGCCCCGGCCTTGCGGGGAGAGGGTTAGGGTGAGGGGTTCTTTTGCAAAGTGTGGCTGGGGTCAGGAGTCTTCGACTGCCCCCAGTCTGCGAACGATGTCAGCAATTGCTGGGGGCTCGAAGACTCGACCCCAGCCACCCCGCCGCACCCGGCGAATCATCAATACAAGGCTTTTCTTTTCAACTCTGCTTATACGTGGCCTCAATTGTCACCGTGAAGCAGCTCGAGCAATTGTGACTTCGACCACCCTCGCACCGTCCAGTATGTTTGGTCCTTCGTGTTTCAATCAGTTCCCTGACGACTTGCCCGATTGGAAAGGTTCCTTTGCAGTGACAACTCATTGTGCCTGATGGGACTTGATCATCTTTTCCGAAGGTCATGTCTTGTGTCTCAGACGGGCTTAGGAGACTGATCACAACCTTGAGAGATTCAACGTCGGGAAACTCTTCGGCAAAAGTCGGTCGCTTTGGTCCGAAATGGCCGGTTTTCCTTGGGCTGCGATCATCGGTCATGACAATTCCTTAGACGATTAGACGCGCAAAAACCAACGGTGGCCCGGCTTGCTTCAAGCCGGGGGCCGTAGGCCCAAAAAACTTCAGGTTGACGGCCATTCGAATTCAACGCTGTACCTTTATCCACGCTCACTTTGAGGTTTCTTGTGCTACGTACCCTGCTTGAAGCAAGGTGGGCCAACCTCGACTCCCGCCACCTGGCCGTCCTGTTGTCATTGATTGATCAAGTAGGACTCAACTTGAATGATCGCACGCTCAATCGCTTGTAGCTGTGCGTCAATCCGCTCTTTTGATGCTTCAAGTGGTGCAAGCGTCGCTGCAAGATCACGTCGTACTTGGTCGCGCCAACCCGTCTGCACAACGCGAATGAATCGGCCGACGCCACCACCTCCGATGAACTTTGAACCACGTCTTCTGACTTCATGAGTGTATTGAGCGCGTATCGCTCGTTGACCCAAATTTATATCGCGTTTCCGAGCGGCAGTCTGCTTCTTGAGAAGGCGCAACTCCTTCAAAGCGAAACGTGCTTCTTTAGCGTTCGTCGCCAATATTTTGAGGCCACTCATTGGCTCATCAGAAATGTAAGACACTGGTTGAGAAGTGTTAGACGGCGTGATCTGTGTTGAGACGATCCGCTCACCAGTCGCTTTGTTTTCAGGTTTCGGTGGTGGAGGCTCTGGTAAAACGTCGGGAAACAGTCCACGAACTTTTCTGGCAGGTGCCCAATCCGACATTCCCTCTCGCCACACAAGGTCATTTGGCGACAAACATCCATTGGCTGCCAGTTCTTGCAATTCGGCCGCACTCACGGGACCAAATCGTTCGCCACCGAACGAATAATGCCATTCCGTAGCCATTGCTTGGGAGTCTCGTTCTATAGGAATGGGATTGAATCGGAGTACCAAGAATGAGGTTTGTTCTGCGCTTTGTCTGTTTATCCCAACCCTAATCTACAGCTCCTTGGTGCCCAGTGCAAAGTCCGATAGGTCAGGCTGTGCCTAACAATGAATTGTTACGACCGGATCGACACGATACCTCCGGCGTTCCAAACTGCGACGAGCTCGCAGCCCTTCAACATGCGCGTGCCCAGCATCGCCTCATCCAAAACCTGTGCCCGGACGGTCGTTTCTCGTCCGTGCCAGACGACAGCCAAATCAACGGTCTCAAAGTACCCGAGTCGCCCGTCGGCAGTGATTCCTGATTGGACATCCTGCAACTCCAGTCCGAGCGTTTCGACCAGCGCTCGCGTGACGGACAAGTGTCCGTTGAACCCGGTGTCGAGCAGAAACTCAATCTCGCCCATGTCTGTTCCGACTTTCACCGAAAGCCCGATCCGAGCCTCCAAGTTCTCGTCGATGCGGCCCGTGATCATGATCGCACTCGCGACGACAACGCGGTGAACGCGGCGGGATATCCAATCCGCTCGACAAGGATCTGGGCACCGGGATTTCTGGCCTTCAGTCGTTCGCTGGCAACGCGGGCCTCCTCCGCCACTTCGTACTCTTCGGAAAGGATGTCGATCGCCACGAACAATCCGCTGGCACCGGCTTGCAACAACTCGGGGAGTCTTGCGCGATAAATGCGGGAGCCTCGCTCGCCGATTTCCTGCCTTGGCAGACGTGTCTCGTTCACGTTGCTCCCCCTTTCTGTGTGAACCTGTCACCAGGCATCATTTCATTCCCAAGTCTTTCACGAGCTTCCCGCCCGGTTTCACTTTGTCGTCGCGGTGGTTGACTACCGTAGTCCCGTCGCTCCGCCGACGGGATGTCTTGTCGGCGGAGCGACAAGACTACAGTAGTGCCCTCACAGAATCTCCGTGATCGGCTTGGCGTTGAGATCGGCGATGCGGATTGGTCTGCCGACATTGGACAAGTTCTGTGTGTGCGGTTCGACGTTGAGCGCCTTGCACATCGTCGCAAAAAGATCTTGGACCGAGACCGGGCGGTCATCGACTTTCATGCCGTCGGGGCTGGTCTTGCCGATGACTTGGCCTCCCTTGATGCCGCCGCCGCATAAGACCGTGGACCATGCGGCGGGGAAGTGATCGCGACCGGTCTGCGGGTTGATCTTGGGAGTACGGCCGAACTCGCCCATCCAGACGATCAGCGTCGAATCGAGCAGGCCGCGATCCTTGAGGTCGCTCATCAGCGTCGCCCACGCCGGGTCGAGGACGCCGAGCAGACCCTTGACCGCCGTGAAGTTCTGCTGATGAGTATCCCAAGCGAACGTCTGGTTGTTCCCGACGCCATTCAAAGAGACCTCGACGAACGGAACGCCTCGTTCGATGAGGCGTCTGGCGAGCAGACAGGCTTGGCCGAACTGGTTGCGACCGTAGTCGTCGCGCAGCTTGGCCGGTTCGCTGTCGAGTTGGAACGCCTTCACCGCCTCGGACCTCATCATGCGTACGGCCGCGGCGTAGGCTTCGCGATGGCTGTCGGAGATCAGTCCCGGCCGCTGGCTGGCGAAGTCGGCTTCCAAATCGCTTAGTAAGGCCAACCTCGCGTCGGCCCGATAGTTGTTGATGCCGCCCGGCAGGTCAAGGTTCTTCACGCCGAGCGACTGATCGTAGTTCATGCCGTTCGGCCCACCGGCCACTCGATTGCCGTCGCCGACCACCAGCGGAGCGTACTTCGGACCGAGGAAGCCGGGGCCATACGCTCCAGGGCTGAACTGCGTGTACGGCGCGACGGCCACAAAATTGGGCAGTTCCGAGTTCTCCTGCCCCAGCTCCTTGCTGAACAGCGACCCCATCGTCGGATAGTCGATCGGCCCGGTCGGCAGGTTGCCCGTCCGCATCAGATACGTGCCGCGCGTGTGATCCCCCTCCTTGGTACTCATCGAGCGGATCGGCACGCAGTGCTCCATCAGCTTGGCCAGCTTGGGGAGATGCTCGCAAACCTGAATGCCCGGCACCGACGAGTCGATCGGCTTGAACTGCCCGCCGTTCTCGTGACCCGGCTTCATATCGAACGTGTCGGTCTGCGGAGGGCCACCGGTCATCCACAACAGGATCACGGATTTCTTTCGACCGGGCGACTTGATCGCCTCATTGGCGAAGGCGGGAAGCCAGCGAGACATGGATGCGCCGAAGGCTCCGCAGGTGGAGAGCTTCAACAAGTCGCGTCGTGAGAGTGTTGAATGTGATCTTTGCATGATTGTTCTCTTTCAGTTTGGACTCACGCGAAGGCGCGGAGACGCGAAGGAAAACCAGCCCTCTTCTTCTTCACCTTCGCGTCTCCGCGCCTTCGCGTGAGAACCGTCTTCCTCTTGGACTGACAAACAAACTTGTTTAGTGGTTGAAAAGGAACTCACTCGAATTGAGCAGCGCCCAGAACACGTCCGCCAATGCGGCCTTCTGGTTTTTGGTTGGCCCTCCCGATTCGACGTACTTCGTGAGGCGTTCCAACTCCTCGGGGCGGGGCTTTCGTGTGAGGGCTGCCAGGTAGAGCGTTTCGATTTTGGCGGCGTCCTTCATCAGCGGGAACTCGGTCACGGCGGCGAGGGTCGCGCTGTTGTCGAGGTTCGTTGCGGTGGACGTGAACTGGCCGTTCATCAGGGCGAGGGCTTGCAGGATGCTGGTCTGTCGTTCGGTGATCGAGTTGTTGTCGGGGGAGAACAATTCGAGGAATTCGGCTCGCGGGCCGGACTGATTGAACGCGAAGACGTTCTGCTGCTGAGTCGGCTCGAAGAAGCCGACCGCCACGGCGAGGCTGTCGAAGAGTTGCTCGCCCGTCAGCCCCTGCACGGTCATCCGCGCGAACTGCTGCGGCTGGTCCTGCGTGTCGTGCGACTTGCGGCTGGTCAGTTGATACGCCTTCGTCGAGGTGATCGCCCGGATCAGGTACTTGAGGTCAAAGTCATGCGCCGCGAAATCGGCGGCG
>JAYUFF010000335.1:0-2231 GCA_043738825.1 Schlesneria sp. | reverse complement strand
CGTTTGAGGTGCAGCCCGATCCGAACCGGCTCGCCAGCTTTGGCGTCTCGCTCGCCGACGTGTTTCGGGCGCTGGAGGAGAACAACTCGACAGCGGGCGGCGGCTACGTCGTGCATCATGGCGAGCAACGGTTCATCCGTGGACAGGCGTTGTTGAGTGGCGTCGAAGACATCGAGCAGGTCGTCGTCCACGTTGGCAAAACCGGATCGCCCGTGCTGATCCGCGATGTGGCCGATGTGGCGATCGCTCCGCTGTCGCGACAAGGCTCCGTCACGCGCGACGGTCGCGGCGAAGCCGTCACGGGGATGGTGATGATGCTGTTCGGAGCCAACTCGCGCGAGGTCGTCCATGCCGCGAAGGCTCGACTCGACGAGATTGCCCCCACGCTGCCGAAGGGCGTCACGCTCGAAGTGATCTACGACCGGGCCGACCTGATCGAACGGACACTGCACACCGTCGAGAAGAACCTGCTTGAAGGAGGATGTCTGGTCATCATGGTGCTGCTGGTGATGCTCGGCAGCCTGCGTGCGGGGATCATCGTCGCGCTGGCCATTCCGCTCTCGATGCTGTTCGCCGCAAACCTGATGGCGGCGATGGGCGTCTCCGCCAGTCTGATGAGTCTCGGCGCGATCGACTTCGGGCTGATCGTCGATAGTTCGGTCATCATGATCGAGAACTGCATCAGGCGCATCTCGCTCAACCGCGAAGGGCATCCGCACGAAGTGGTCATTCGCGACGCGGCCATCGAAGTCCGAAAGCCGACCATGTTCGGTGAACTGATCGTGGCGATCGTCTACGTCCCGTTGCTCGCCTTGCAGGGATCGGAGGGCAAACTGTTTCGGCCGATGGCGCTGACGGTCCTGTTCGCGCTGGCCGGTTCGCTGGTGTTGTCGCTCACCCTCATGCCGGCTCTCGCGTCGCTCGCCCTGCCGAAAAAGATGGAGGAGAAAGAGATCTGGCTGATCCGCGTGCTGCATCGGATCTATCACCCGCTTGTCCATCGAGTCGTCGCGCATCCGGTTATCACCGTGTTGCTGGCGTGCCTCGTGTTCGCGGCGAGCGTTCCGGTCGCGACCCGTCTTGGTGCCGAGTTCATGCCGCGACTTGACGAGGGAGACATTCTGATCGAAGCCAACCGACTGCCGAGCGCCACGCTGGAGGATGCGATTCCACTCGGCACTCAAGTTGAATCATTGCTGCTCAAGTTCCCCGAGGTGAAAACCGTCTTCTGCAAAACCGGGCGGCCCGAAATCGCCAACGACATCATGGGCGTGCAGCAAACCGACATCTGGGTCATGCTGAAACCGGAGCACTCGTGGCCGCAGCACAAGTCGCGCGACGAACTGATCGCCGAGATGTCGGCCGTGCTGACCGACAATGTTCCCGCCAGTTTGTTCGCCTTCACGCAGCCAATTGAGATGCGTGTCGATGAGCTGGTTGCGGGGGTCAAGGCGGACGTGGCCGTGCTGCTCTACGGCGAAGACCTGCCGACGCTGTCTCGCCTTGGCAAGCGGATCGAGAAGATTCTGCACGGGATCGAAGGAGCGGCCGATGTGAAGGCCGAACACCAGGCCGACCTCCCCACCGTCAGGATTCAGGTGAAGGCGCAGGCACTCGCACGCTACGGCATCGACGCGGCGCGCGTCATGGAAACCGTGGCCGCTCTCGGCGGTCGTCGCGCGGGGTTGGTCTTTCAGGGGCGGATGCGGTTCCCGATCGTCGTCCGCATTCCGCTGGAGTGGCGTCAGGATGTGAAGCGCCTCGAACAGCTCCCGGTCTTCGCCGCCGATGGCCATCAGATTCCGCTCGGCGAGCTGGCGGACCTGATTGTCGAGGAATCGCCTCCGAGCATCGAGCACGAAGGGACTCGCCGCCGCACCTACATTCAAGCCAACGTGCGCGGCCGAGACGTCGCCAGCTTCGTGCAGGAGGCACAACGAACCCTCGCGCGCGACGTGACGCTTCCGACCGGCTACGAGATCAAATGGGGCGGTGACTTTGAAAACCTGCAATCGGCCAGTCTGCGGCTGGCCCTCGTCACGCCGGTCGTCCTGCTGCTGATCTTTTTGCTGCTGCATACGACGTTTCATTCGGCGCGGCTGGCGTCGCTGATCTTTCTCGCGGTCCCGATCGCCGCGTCGGGCGGAGTCTTCGCGCTGGCGCTGCGCGGCATGCCGTTCAGCATCTCGGCGGGAGTCGGCTTCATCGCGCTGTTCGGCGTCGCGGTCCTC
>JAYUFF010000334.1:0-2233 GCA_043738825.1 Schlesneria sp. | reverse complement strand
CTGCTCGAAAGTCTGCGGAGCGAAGTCCACAACTTCCCCGACATGGTGCGCGAGTTGTGGTCGGCGATGGACAAGGGGACGTTCTCGCCGATCCTGCGGCAGAAGCTGAGACGCTTCAACGGCGGTCTGTTTGAGGACTGCGAAGCTCTGCCGCTGACCGCCACTCAACTGGAACTGCTGATCGACGCCAGCAAGGCGCAATGGCGAGACGTGGAACCGGCGATCTTCGGGACGCTGCTGGAGCGGGCACTTGATCCGATCGAACGTCACAAGCTCGGCGCCCACTTCACGCCGCGAGCCTACGTCGAACGGCTGGTCCTGCCGACGATCATCGAACCGCTGCGCGAGCAGTGGGACGCCGTGCGAGCGGCGGCTCTGGCACTGGCCACGCGCGGCGAGACGAAGGACGCCATCGACCTCGTGCGCGACTTCCACCGCAAGCTGTGCGAGACGCGCGTGCTGGACCCCGCCTGCGGCACCGGCAACTTCCTCTACGTGGCCCTCGAACACATGAAGCGGCTGGAGGGGGAAGTCCTCAACCTGCTGCGCGACCTGGGCTACATGCAGACGGAATTCATCACGGTCGATCCGCACCAGTTCCACGGAATCGAAGTGAATCCCCGCGCGGCGGCGATTGCCGACCTGGTGTTGTGGATCGGCTATCTGCAATGGCATCTGCGGACCCGAGACCTGTCGCAGCTTCACGAGCCGATCATCCAGAAGTTCCACAACATCGAGTGCCGCGACGCCGTGCTGGCATGGGACGCGGTGGAACCCGTGAAGGATGAACACGGCCAACCGGTCACGCGCTGGGACGGTCGCACGATGAAGCCGCATCCGGTCACGGGCGAGGATGTCCCCGACGACACCGCCCGCGTCCCTGTGGTGAAGTACATCAACCCCCGCAAGGCCGACTGGCCCGAGGCCGATTACGTTTTCGGCAACCCGCCGTTCGTTGGGAACAAGTACATGCGAGACGCACTCGGTGATGGATACACCGAGGCGATTCGTGCGACTTACAAGGAACTGCCTGCCACCTGCGACTATGTGATGTTTTGGTGGCACTGCGCTGCATTGTTGGCGAGGCTCTCGTCCGTCAAACGATTCGGCCTAATTACGACCAACAGTATTCGTCAGACATGGAACCGTGGAATCATTCAGTCTCACATCGGAGCCGAAGAACCTTTCAGAGTGATCTTTGCGATTCCAGACCATCCTTGGATTGATGCTAGCGACGGTGCTGCCGTGCGAATCGCAATGACTGTCTGCGAAAAAGGCGAATCGCGCGGACTCTTGCGCCGTGTCACGACTGAGACGATCGAAGACGACGATGCCGTTGCGATCCTGTTCTCCGACGCAAGGGGATCGGTCTCGGCTGACCTCAGCATTGGCGCATCGGTGAGTGGGTCATTGGCTCTCGCTGCGATGGGAAGATTGTGCTCTCGTGGCGTTCAACTGATCGGTTCCGGGTTCATTGTGACGGATGAGATCGCGGCGCAGTTAGGGCTTGGAACAATCGACGGTCTAGCTGCCCACATTCGGAACTATCGCAACGGCAAGGACGTGACCGGAACTCCTCGCGGCGTAAAAGTGATAGACCTGTTCGGTTTGTCCGAAACGCAAGTTCGCGAACTCTTTCCAGAAGTCTTTCAGTGGGTCTTCGATCGCGTGAAACCTGAACGCGATCAAAACAACCGCAGCTCGTATCGTGATAACTGGTGGATCTTCGGCGAGCCACGTGCCAACCTCAGACCGGCGCTCCGTGGACTAAGTCGGTTCATTGTTACTCCCGCAACCTCCAAGCATCGCTTCTTTCAGTTCTTGCCCGCTGAAGTGATCCCGGATGACGCCCTAGTTGCGATGGGGCTCGCCGATGCGTTTCATCTGGGAGTTCTTTCAAGTCGCCTTCACGAAGTTTGGGCACTTGCCACCGGTGGGCGACTCGGAGTCGGTAACGACCCGCGATACAACAACTCTCGCTGCTTTGAGACATTCCCGTTCCCGGAATCAACTGTCGCGCAGCAAGATCGTATTCGCGGGTTCGGAGATCAGTTGGATGCTCACCGCAAGCGGCAGCAAGTGTTGCATCCCGGCCTGACGATTACCGGGATGTACAATGTGCTGGCAAAACTCCGCTCGGGCGAGACGCTCACCGACAAAGAGAAGACGATTCACGAACAGGGGCTGGTGTCGGTCCTCAAACAGATTCACGACGAACTCGACGCGGCCGTGT
>JAYUFF010000333.1:0-5903 GCA_043738825.1 Schlesneria sp. | reverse complement strand
ACAACTAACCGATCAGACGTTCTTCCGCGATCGGACGCTGGACCTCGCGGCGAAGGTGGCTCGCCATTATCACCCCAAGGCGGCTAAGCCGCTCGATGCGCTGTCGGTCGTTGAAGTTCTGGCGGTCGTTCGCCTGGTGGCCGAGGACATGGAAGAGTGGTTCGACGAGAACGTCCCCGGCAGTCATCTGGTCTCGATCGGTCAGTGGCGAATGTTGGCGAAGGTGCCCGGCTGGTGGAAGGTGGCGAGCAACGCGGGCTGGATCGCGTCGGTGGTGATGAACCCGTTCGCGGGCCTCGCGCGGTATGCGGCCAGCAAGGCGTTTGTCGATCCGGTGACGAAGCAGGTTCAGAACAATGTGTTCGGCGCGTTCTTCATGCTCTATCTGCGTCAGGTCGGGTTTTACCTGATCGAACTGAACAGCGGTCGGCTGCGCGGCGGTTCGGCTCGGTATCGGCAGGCGATGGCGAAGCTGGAGGCCGTGCCGGGCGCGGTGTCAGCTCCGTCCGAGACTGCTTCGCCCGAGCCAGTCACCGTGACCATCGCGATCATCGGGCAGGTGAAGGCGGGCAAGTCGAGTCTCGCGAACTGTCTGCTCGGCGAGCAGCGAGCGGCGGTGGACGTGTTGCCGCTCACGCAGGATGTGGCTCGGTACGAGCTGCGGCTCGAAGAATCGAACGACCGGCTGGTGCTGCTCGACACGCCGGGTTACAGCGATGCGGGGGCGACAAAGGCGGAACTGGCGGCCACGCGCGAGGCCGTGCGTCAGGCCGATTTGATCCTGCTCGTAATGGCCGCGACCTCGCCGGCGAAGCAGGCCGATGCGAAGGTGCTCGCCGAACTGAACGGCTGGTTCCGCGAGCAGCATCGCCTCAAGCCACCGCCCATCGTGGGAGTCGTCTCCAAAATCGACGGCCTCAGTCCGGTGATGGAGTGGTCGCCCCCGTATGACTGGTCGCAACCGTCTCGCCCGAAAGAAGTCTCGATCCGTGAGGCCGTGGACTATGCCAGGCAGGCGGTGGGCGAAGGACTGGCTACGGCCGTCCCCGTCTGCACCGATCGCGAACGGGGCCGAGTCTACGGCATCGACGAGTGGCTGCTCCCGACGATCTCGCTCCAGTTGGATGAGGCTCGCGCCTGCTCACTGGTCCGTTCGCTGCACCATGACCACGACCGGATGAAGGCGTGGCGGGTGTTCTCGCAACTCATCGCGTCAGGCCGTCGCATTCAGGACGCCGTGGATGCACTGCGTGATCCTCGCATCCCGACGGGGTGAGCTTTCGCGTCTGCCAGTTCGTCGGTTGGCTGCTTCGATGAACACGTCCGTCTGAGTTGACGAGAGTCAGAAGCTCTTGAAGCTCTTCTGTTCTGCGACGACCTCGCGGCCCCATCTATCCACAGGCGGTCCGAACTCATAGGTGCCCTGCTCGAAGTCGGCTGGGTGGCGGTTACATTGCCGGAGGTGGCAATTCCTATTCACCACGGGCGAAGGTTTCCCTGTCCGACGAAGATTCAAAACTGATGCCGATTCATTCACGTGGTTCATTGATCTCGGCGATCAGTTCTGCCGCCTGTTCGGGTGTCTCCTGACGGACGTACTCAATCTGTGAGCGTGGCAGCTTCAATTCGGAGGATGTCTCAACGGACCTCCCAGCGGCAGACCCGCTCTGAGTTGTGACATTGGTCAAGGTAATGGAGTCGTCGTTCACCTGATGGACCAGCCCCAAATGGGCTTTTACGTTTCTTGGGGAATTTCGCCCCGCCTGCCGCATGAAGACGAAGTACCACTGGTCCGCTTGCATCTCCAGGATTTCGATCCGTCTGCGACTGAGGGCCTCTTCACGTTGTGGGTTCGGTAACAGGAAGCTGGTGTCCGGGAAGAGACTCAATTCGGCGACCGGAGCATTCTGGCTTGTGGAGTCGCTGCTGGCGGGGATATCGAAGGACGACATGTTCAAGATTTCGTCGTAGCGTCGAAATCGTTCCGCTTCCTCGGCAGAGATTGGTTCAAACCACATGATTTGTGTTCGACGGACGGTCACGGGAGCCGACTCGTTCTTGCAGGACATCCAGCCGTTCTCGAAATGCGAACCCCAGAGGGGCAAGTGGCGCAGGGCCGATGTCGAATCGAAGTCAGTGCATTTCGTGACATCCGTCAGCGTGAGGGAATTCTCGTCACACTCCTGGAGTCGTCCCACGTATCCGTTACGGAAGATGCCACGGACGAACTGAGATCGTCCATCCCTTTCCGGAAGACGAACCTGATACCACTCACCCGGCACGAGCAATTGCATTTCCCTCGCGGAAATCGGGGTTGTGTCATAGTTCGGGAATCCGGCTTGGGATGTTGTCTCCTGACGTGGAAACACGGCACACCCGGTCAGCATCAACAACGATACCTCCACGAATGTCACTCGTTGTACAAGCGACATTGCGCGAAACAGCTCGACAAGCTGCCAGGTGATGCGAGGCAGGACATCCATGTCACAGCCAAAAGAAGGGATTGAAGAAAGGCCAACGTGGTAGACCGGTTATAGTTCCGATGCGACAAACGAGGCAATGTGAATCGGTGTGAGGCTGGCGGTTGCAGCTCATCTGGCATTTCGCTTAGCTTCCGCGTCCATAAATACTTCGGAGGTTGGCCTCCAACCGACAAAAGGAGTGACCGATGAAGAAAAATCCACTTCCGCGACTTGATCAACGACCTGAACTCGTCGAGGTCTTGAGACGCTACTGCCGGTTGTCACCGGGTGAAATCTGGCAAGACCCGGCGGGGAAACATCGCGTGGGATGTCTCGATGCGGCAGAAGCAGAGGATGTCCGCAAGCTGCTGGATGATGAAGTGGCGACGCTTGCCATTCACGATCCGCCATACAACTTGGTTGCGTTTGAAACGCGGGCACTCGACGAGTACATCGCGTGGTGTCGGAGGTGGATCGACAACACGTTTCAAGTCTTGGCGGACGATGCGGCGCTGTATGTCTGGCTCGGTGCGGACCAACGCGACGGCTTCCAACCGCTTCCGGACTTCATGGTCATGATGCGAAGCACGCCGTTTACTCCACGTTCATTCGTCACGATGCGAAACCAGCGAGGCTACGGTACACAACACAACTGGATGGCTGTGCGTCAGGAGTTGCTTTATTACACCAAGGGCAAGGCACATTTTGATGTGGAGGCCGAGTACACGGAAATCCCCAAGATTCTGCGGGGCTACTACAAGTCTGTCGGCGGACAAACAACGGAAAACTTGGAACGTGGGAAGTCCGACTGCATCCGAGCGGGAAACGTGTGGGTTGACATCCAACAGGTGTTCTATCGGATGCAGGAAAACGTCAACGGTTGCTTTGCCCAAAAGCCATTGAAGGCAATCGACAGAATCATTCGCGCCAGTTCGCGCGCGGACGACTTGGTTCTCGACTTCTTTGGCCACTCGGGAACGACACTCTTGGCTGCTGAAATAGTGGATCGCCGTTGCTGCACGATGGAACTCGATCCGGTCTTCTGCGAGATCGCGATCCGCCGGCTGGAGCACTTTCGTGCGACAGGTCTCACCGGCTGGCAGAACTCGCACGCCTTTGAATCAGAGCAGCGAGCGGACTCCGAGTTGAGAGAGATGCTCGGGGAATTGACGGCTGAAGAGCGAACGCTCTTCCCCGCGTAAGCAGCTCATGTGAGCAGTGCGAGCAGTTCATCATAGGTGAGTTTTTTGTAGTGGTATTTCGCGAGATGAATTTGTAGGCAGTCCTGCTTGATGTGGAATTGTCCTTCGCCAATATTTCCCTTGTGTTGTTTATCCGAGTAGCCGATCTCCGAACTGATCTGAGAACTCTCAATCCGAAAAATTTGGATGCAGTCGGAGAAGAACAATCCGTAATACAGAACGTCGAACTCGGCTCGCTTGATCTGCTGAATGTTGCAGTCGAATGCGAAGTTCGACCACTTCGCGAAGGAAACCAATCGATTCGCTGCCGCCGCCTCGGCAATGCATTGCAACACAGTGTCTGCCATCACCGGAGTTTCTGCTTTCTTCATGACACAGGAAAACTTCACTTCGATGCGGTGATTCTGAGCGTCGTCGTAAAGATCGTGAAACTGGTTACGAGCCTTTCCCAATTTTATCTGTCGCTTGATCATCAGTTCCGCAACGCTTCCGAAGCGACGAGTACGCAGTGCGAATATTCCCTCGCGGAGTTTGTCGCCGTCGAGTCCGGAATTGATTGCCAATTGAGCCACCTTCAGCACAACAGTAAAAGTGAACAGCCCGGCTGCTCGAAAGCAGCCGGGCTGTTGTGTGAACACGTCGGGGATCATGCGGCGCGCTGTTCGGCTTCGGGGGCGTCGGCGGACGGCGAGAAGATCGTGGGCGTCCAGCCTTTGAGGTTCGAGCCTGGTCCGCCTCGTGGCGGATAGCCGTACTCGCGGAGCTTGCCCGACAGTGTGCGGATGCCGATTTGCAGGGCTTTCGCCGTCTTCTCGCGATTGCCCGCGAAGCGGTTGAAGGTCGCTTCGATCAGTTTGCGTTCCATCTCGGCCAGCGTCAGGCCGGGGAGGGCGTCGGCCTCCTCCTCGGTGATCTCACGCGGTGTGAGCCAGGCTTCGATCATCGAGGCGTTCAACTTGGTGCCCCAGTCGAGACCGCAGGCTCGCTCGACGATGTTTTCGAGTTCGCGAACGTTGCCGGGCCAGTCGTGCTTCTGGAGCAGATGCAGCGCATCGACCGTCAGCGAGCGTGGCGGCTTGCCTTCGCGTCCCGAGACGCGACGCAGGAAGTGCTCGGTCAGCGGCGCGATGTCGTCCTTGCGCGAACGGAGTGTGGGAAGTTCGAGGCAGCACTGGCGGATCGCTTCGTGCAGGTCGCGACGGAACAGGCCCTTCTCCACGAGACTTGCCAGATCGACATGCGTGCCACACGCGAAGCGGATGTCGAAGCGAACACGCTCGCCACCCTGCGGAAACTCGAACCGCTGATCTCGAATGAGCGAGACGAGGATCTTCTGCACGGGCAGCGCCATGAATTGGACTTGTTCGAGCAGCAGCGTTCCGCCGTCCGCCAGTTCCAGGCGACCCGGCTGACGCTGCGTCTGACCGAACTGTGCGGGTTGACTCTCGCCGAACAGTTCCTGTTCCAAGGTTTCGGCCGACAACACGCTGCAATCGAGTTTGACGAACGGCCGGTGTGCCCGCGCACTGGAATCGTGAATGGCCTGCGCCACGAGGTCGATTCCCGTTCCCGGCTCACCATGCAGCAGGACGCAACCCTGTTGTTCGGCCGCCGATTGAACCTGCTGCCGCAGCGAGTGCATGGCCGAACTGTGACCGACCATCTCCCGCAGATTGCGATTGTTGAGCTGTCGCTTGAGGCGGCGGTTCTCACCCTGCAACCGCGACTTCTGCACGGCGGTCGAGATCGCGAGAGCGAAGTACGACGCCGAGTACGGATGGTGCAGGATGTCGATGCCGTTGGCGGCCGGTAGCAATTGGGGGCCATCATCCGCAGAGGACGGGATCACGCAGATCGGTTGCGTGGCCAGACCCTTTTGTTGAATCAGCCCCGCCAGCGCACCGGCGGTTTCCCCCGAGGGCAGCGTTCCGATCAAACAAACGTCGCTCGGTTGAGCGGCCAGCGATTGCGCGGCCGCTTCGTGCGAAGGGACCGCGCGGCAGGTCAGACCCGCAGCGCGAACGTCGCTCTCCAGCCGCTGGGCCTCATCCGGATCGCACGTGACGATCAGGATGTTCGGCGGAGACTCCGCCGGAAGAGGACTGGCCGCACGCTGCGGAAACGGGATCACATCGGGATGGGCGAACGACATAGAGTCACCGTGATCTGGAGGAACGACGGAGTGAAGGGCGCGTACGGCGGACGCTCCGCCGAACGCGAGTTCTTCGGTGACGGCGGC
>JAYUFF010000332.1:0-15794 GCA_043738825.1 Schlesneria sp. | reverse complement strand
GAGACTATCGAGGCCGGCGAGTCCTCGTCATGGGACTCGGCTCGTTTGGCGGCGGGTTGGGAGTCGTGAAGTTCCTCGCGTCGCGAGGAGCCAGCGTCACCGTGACTGATGCTCGGCCAGCCGAGAAGTTGTTGGAGTCGCTCGCCGAATTGCAGTCCGTTCCTTCCGTGGAACTCAAGCTGGGCGGGCACGATGCGGAGGACTTCCGTCGCGCCGAGTTGGTCGTCGTCAATCCGGCCATTCAGCGGGGCCACCCGTGTCTTGACATCGCTCGGTCGGCGGGTGTGCCGCTCACGAGTGAGATGAATCTGTTCTGGCAATGGAACCGCGCGCCGATCGTGGCGGTGACGGGGAGCAACGGCAAATCAACGACGACCGCGCTGACGCATTCGATTCTGAGTCGCACCGGGCGGCGATGCTGGTTGGGCGGCAACATCGGTGTCAGCCTGCTGCCGCACGTCGAAGAGATTGACGAGCACGACATCGTGGTGTTGGAGTTGAGCAGCTTCCAGCTTGCCGATCTCGACCGATTGCAGGTCAGCCCGGAGGTCTCTGTCATCACGAACTTCAGCCCGAACCATCTCGACTGGCACGGGACGTTGGAACACTACCGATGGTCGAAACAGTCCATGCTTCGCTGGCAGAACGCCTCGAACGTGGCCGTGCTCAATGGCGACGATGTCGATGTCACCGCGTGGCCGGTCCATGGCGAACGGCTCACGTTTGGTCTGCACGATTCTGGTGGCGAGGGCGTTTTCGGCGAAGCGGGAGATGCCCGAGTGAGGCTCGGTGGACAGAGCGAATTGTTGCCGTTATCGCGCTGGCTCAAGCTGCCCGGTCGTCACAATCTGGCCAACGCGCTGGCTGCGGCGTGCGCGGCGATGCGATTCGGCGCGAATGCCGATGCTGTCCGACAGGGTCTCGAAAATTACGAGCCGCTGCCGCATCGGTTGCAGTTCGTGGGCGAGGTCGATGGTCGGACGTTCTACAACGATTCGCTCGCCACGACTCCCGAGTCGGCCGAAGTCGCACTCGAAGCCTTCCAGTCGCCGATCGTGCTGCTAGCAGGCGGCTACGACAAGAACGTCGATCTCTCACACCTGGCCTCCGCCATCGCTCGACGAGTCAAAGCAGTCGCGCTGATGGGCCAAACGGCTGCGCGGCTGCGCGAGTTGATCGCGAGCGACTCCGCGACTCGTTGTTGCGTCTCGGACGAGTTGCCTTCGTTTCGTGACGCCTGCGAATGGGCGGTCTCTCATTCGGAACCGGGCGATGTGATCCTGCTCTCGCCGGGATGTGCCAGCTACGACTGGTTCCGCAACTTTGCGGATCGTGGTGCGCAGTTCACCGAGTTTGTGGAGTCTCTCGCGGTGGATCGGCCTCGAAAACCTAGCGGCTTTGCTAGCCGCAATTCCGAGGCGTAGCTACAATCCGCCCCTTCGCCATCGCGGTTTGAAGGGGATTGGACCTCTTCGGCGTTGGTGAGACTACCTCTTTTCCACGAACGGTCGGCTGGCTCAACTGGCACCGTTCGGCGGCCTGCTCGATCACGGAACTCGTCCCCGACGAATCACTCCGCCGACATTGCCGTTTACTCACGATGGGATTTTTTCAGTATGGTCGATCGGAATTTGTTGCGGGAATTCGATATTAGTGATGCGGAACTCGAAGCCGCGCTGGGGTTGTCGCTCGCCGACGCCGAAGCCGCCGAGGAAGCACTGATCCTTGAGTACGACGCGCGGGACGCCGGCTACGATGTCAACGCGGTACTCGAAGGGACGATCGTGCGGGTCGAAGGCGAAGAGGTTCTGATCGACATCGGTTACAAGAGCGAAGGAATCGTCCCGCTCGACGAATGGTCCGACACTGACGAGCCGCCGGTCGCGGGTCAGAAGATCTCGGTCCTGCTCGAAGAAATCGAAGACGAATTCGGATTGATCCTCCTCTCCAAGCGGAAGGCCGACCGCATCCGCGAGTGGGAAAAGATCATCAGCACCCACAAGGAAGGGGACATCGTCAAGGGCGAGGTTCTCAAGAAGATCAAGGGTGGTTTGCTGGTCAATATCGGCGTGAACGTGTTCCTGCCCGCCAGCCAGGTCGATATTCGGCGTCCCCAAGACATCGACTCGTACCGTGGCAAGACGATCGAGTGCCTGATCCTGAAAATCGACGAGGCTCGCCGCAACATCGTGGTCTCGCGCCGACGGCTCATCGAAGTCCAACGCGAACAGATGAAGAAGGCTCTGCTGGCGGAACTGGTCGAAGGCCAGCTTCGCAAGGGTGTCGTCAAGAACATCGCCGACTTCGGTGCCTTCGTGGACTTGGGCGGCATCGACGGCCTGCTGCACATCACCGACATGAGTTGGGGCCGCATCAGCCATCCGACCGAGATGGTCAAGATCGACCAGGAACTCGAAGT
The DNA here is from genome assembly GCA_043738825.1 of Schlesneria sp. Lineage (GTDB taxonomy): Bacteria > Planctomycetota > Planctomycetia > Planctomycetales > Planctomycetaceae > Schlesneria. The sequence continues at coordinate 13,375 of JAYUFF010000332.1, read as the reverse complement.
GATGATTCTTCATGTCGATCGCGACAAGGAAAAGATCGCACTCGGCCTGAAGCAGAAGGACGCCAGTCCGTGGGACAACGTTGAAACCAAGTACCCGGTCGGTACGAAGATTCGTGGCGAAGTGGTCAACGTGATGTCGTACGGTGCCTTCGTGAAGCTGGAAGACGGCATCGAGGGACTGGTCCACATCAGCGAGATGTCGTGGACCAAGCGCGTCAATCATCCGACCGAACTCGTCAATCCCGGCGACGAGGTCGATGTGGTTGTGCTCGGCATCAACAAGGACAAGCAGGAAATTTCGCTCGGCATGAAGCAGGCGCAGGCGAATCCGTGGGACGAGGTCGCGGCCAAGTATCCACCGGGTGCGTCGGTCAGCGGCACGGTTCGCAACCTGACCAACTATGGTGCGTTCATCGAACTCGAAGAGGGTGTCGATGGGTTGCTGCACGTCAGCGACATGTCATGGACCCGCAAGATTTCGCACGCGAACGAGCTGCTCAAGAAGGGCGATCCGATCACCTGTCAGGTGATCTCGGTCGATCAGGAGCGGAAGCGCATCGCGCTCGGACTCAAGCAACTGGCGGGCGATCCGTGGGAGACCACGATTCCCGAGAAGTATCAACCGGGTTCGCAAGTCATCGGCAAGGTCACGAAGATCACCAACTTTGGCGTCTTCGTCGAACTCGAACCAGAGTTGGAAGGACTGCTGCACGTTTCGGAACTGTCGGACCAGAAGGTCGAGAACCCCGAAACATTCGTCAAAGTCGGACAGGAGCTCGATGTTCGCATCTTGCGCATCGACTCGAATGATCGGAAGATCGGTCTCAGCCGGCGTTCGACGGCCGAGATTCAGGCGACGACTTCTGATGAAGCCAAGCCGGAACCGACTGCACCGAAGCCCCGTGTGGAACTCAAGGGTGGTATGGAAGGCTCAGCCGGCCCGCTCTTCACCATGGGTGAGACCCCGGAGGTCGTCCAGACGGAAGAATCGGCGACTTGATGCTGTTCGCCCCGTTGTTTGAAGGTCGCCGCGTAGCTCAACAATTCTGAGAGTCAAGCGGCGCGACGAGATTCAATTCGAGAAACCCTGCGGCCCTTCGGTACGTTCCGAAGGGCCGTTATTATTGTGCCGTCTGCCTATTTTCTCTGACCGTTTCCACTGTTTCGGTCCTGTGTGTTTGGAATTCCGCAAGCTCAACTCCGATAACTGTGTGGGCGGAATTCAGCCCGTCGATGGCCACAGGAGGTGGCGTTTCCAACCACCTGACTCCTGATCGGCAGACTCCACATGGCCAAGACTACTCGGCTTGCCCCCAGCTCTTCCGGTGTCCAGACTCCGTTGGAGACATATCTTCGCGAGATCAACGAGACGGCGCTGTTGTCTGCGGAGGAGGAGAAGGAGCTTGCCCACCGTATCGCTGACGGCGACAACAGCGCCCGCGACCGGATGGTCCGCGCCAACCTGCGTCTCGTCGTCAACATCGCGCGAGCGTACACGAACAAGGGGTTGCCGATTCAGGATTTGATCGAGGAGGGCAACCTCGGTTTGCTGCGCGCCGTCGAGGGCTTCGATCCCGACATGAACACGCGGTTTAGCACCTACGCCAGCTATTGGATCAAGCAGTCGATCAAGCGGGCGCTCATCAACACCGCCAAGACGATTCGCATTCCCGCGTACATGGTCGAGTTGTTGTCGAAGTGGCGTCGCGCGACGGCGAAGCTCGACGGAGAACTTGGTCGCCCGCCGACCCAGGAAGAGGTCGCGAAGGAACTCGGCCTGCCGAAGAAGAAGTTGAGCATCGTCAAGACGGCGATTCACCTTTACAACATGACACCGCAGACCGACGAGGAAGAGGGCGGCTGGTCGATGAGCGACATGGTGGCCGATCAGCGTGCCAAAGGCCCCGAAGACGAACTGCTTGACGCCGACAACCTCAAGCATGTCTATCGGATGCTCGACACGATGGACCCGCGCGAGGCCACGATCCTGCGGATGCGCTTCGGCCTCGACGACGCCGAGCCACGCACGCTCAAGGAGATCGGCGAATCGCTCGGCTTGACGCGCGAACGAGTTCGCCAAATCGAGTGCGAAGCATTGAAGCGGCTCGCCAAGGGAATCTTGGGCGAGTGAGCCATGCAGTCGCGGCTCACTCACCTCACCGCTACTCCCACATGATCGCGATGCCGCATGCCATCCCCAAGACATAGGCGGCGATGATCAAGGCTTTCCATGCAGTAGTGCTCAGGCCGAGCATTTCGGAGCGCGTGCCATAATGACGGACGATTCTCACGACCAGCCAGAATATCAGGTGGCCTGGCGCTGCGATTAAGAGGCTGAAGCCAATCCCATCGACTTGGAATGAGACGGCGGCCGAGATGAGCATCCCCGCCGACATGCCAAGCGCAACAACGGGGATGAGCAGGATCACGAATATCGTTTCCATCGCGGATCCTCACCTTGCAAGTCGTTTTCCGAACCGGGCGGCCTCGTCGTAGCTCAGCGGATTCCGTGTGATGTTACTTTGGTTGATGTTGACGAGACGGAATAGAACCTATCGACCGGTCGCCTTGTCCGAGATGTCCTTGCGGCACCAGGCTCCCTCCCAGCGGATGCACTTCACAGCTTGATAAGCTTTCAATTTGGCATCCGCGAGACTGTCGCCGAGCGCCGTGACGCCGAGGACTCGACCGCCATCGTTGACGATCTGGTCTCCCAGCTTGATCGTTCCCGCATGGAAGACCTTGGTGTCGGGAACGAGCGCGGCTTCGTCGAGACCACGCAGCGGCTTGCCCTTTTCGTAATCACCGGGATAACCAGCCGAGGCCATCACCACGCAGACCGACGGTCGCGGATCCCATTCGAGTGGCTCGATCTCGTCGAGTTTGCCGTCGGCCGCCGCGTACAGCACCTGCGCGAGATCGGACTTCAGCCGCATCAACACCGCCTGAGTCTCGGGATCACCGAGGCGGGCGTTGAATTCAACGACCTTCGGCCCCTGATTCGTCAGCATCAGGCCCGCGTACAGGCAGCCGCAAAAAGCTCGGCCATCCTTCTTCATCTCGTGAACGATGGGAATCAGAATCTTCTCGACCACCAAGTCGGTCAGTTCGGGAGTGATCGCCGGCGTAGGCGAGTACGCTCCCATTCCACCCGTGTTCGGACCGGTGTCGCCGTCGAACGCCGCCTTGTGATCCTGAGCCGCCTCCAGCGGGACAATCGTCGTCCCATCCACGAACGCCAGCAGACTGGCCTCTTCTCCGACAAGAAACTCCTCGATGACGATCTGCGCGCCTGCCTCGCCGAAATCCTTGTGAATGAGGATGCGCTTGATCGCCGCGCGAGCTTCATCCTTAGACATGCAGACGATGACTCCCTTGCCCGCCGCCAGTCCATCGGCCTTGATGACGAAGCGTTCGGTGTTCTCTTTTTCATCAACGTAGCTGATGGCTTCGGCGGCATTCTTGAAGACGCGGAATTCGGCGGTGGGAATGCTGGCCTTCTTCATCAGCTCCTTCGCAAACTTTTTGGAGCCTTCCAACTCGGCCGCCTTCTTCGTCGGACCGAAGACGCGCAGACCGGCCTTCTGAAACTCATCGACAATCCCCGCAACGAGCGGCCCTTCGGGGCCGATCACCGTCAGATCAATCTTCTCCGCCGTGGCGAACTTGATCAACCGGGGAATGTCTGTGGCTTTGATATCAACGTTCGTGCTATCCAGTCCCGTCCCCGCGTTACCGGGGGCACAAAAGACCTGCGTGACCGAAGGAGACTGCTTGAGCTTCCAAACGAGCGTATGTTCGCGGCCACCGTTACCAACGACGAGAATCTTCATGTCCGAGTCTGCATCCTGAGAAAAGTCATCTGACGACGGCTGACAGAACACCGTCCATCCCTGCCGTTTGTGAGGTTGTTGATGATAGCAGCGAGTCGCACACGTCTGTAGCCTCGACCGGCTCCGTGGTGGGATCCGATCGAGTACCGATGATTGCGACTCATCGAAGCCAGCCGCTATCATCTCGCCGCGTGAGGTTCCTGAAAGACTTGGTGTCGGAATGCGAGCGAGCCAAGTTTCGAGTCTGACCTCAACGTAGCCATCATCGCTCCGCGTGATGAGCCTTTTGAGATCGGGAGTCCACTTGTGAAAGGCTCATCACGCGGAGCGATGATGGCTACATTTGATCGGCAGATGTTCTGCCGAGTCGGTTCGAGTTTTCAGAAGGAAGACGAAACGTGTTTGGAACGATGGCGATGGTGGGCGCGACCGGAGCGGTGGGTCGCATCATGGTCCAACTGCTCGAAGAACGACCGATGCTGGCGAAGACGTACAGGTTCCTCGCGTCGGCGCGCAGTGCCGGTTCCAAACTGAAGTTCAAGGGGCAGGACTACACCGTCGAGTTGTTGGAGCCGTCCGCCTTCAAAGGCGTCGATCTGGTCATCGCCAGCACTCCAGATGAGGTGGCCGCCGAGTTCCTTCCCGCCGCCGTCGCCGCCGGGTGCAAGGTCATCGACGAGTCAGGTTACTTCCGCATGCACCCCGACGTGGCACTGGTCATTCCCGAAATCAACCCGCAGGACGCGATCAACGCCAAGGGAATCATCGCAAGCCCCAATTGCTCGACGACGCAGATGGCTCTCGCTCTGAAGCCGCTTCACGACGCAGCGCGAGTGCGCCGCGTGATCGTCAGCACGTACCAGGCGGTCAGCGGCGCGGGCCTCGCCGGGACGGAAGACCTCTACGGCGCGACGCGAGCGAAGTTGGACGGCAAGAGCTATGAACAACAAGCGTTCAAGTCGCCGATTGCGTTCAACGCCATCCCGCAAATCGGTGGCTTCAAGGAACAGGGCTACACCAGCGAAGAGATGAAGATGGTCTACGAGACTCGCAAAATTCTCGGTGACCAGTCGATCATGGTCTGCCCGACCTGCGTCCGCATCCCGGTGGCCAACTGTCACAGCGAAACGATCCTCGTCGAAACCGAACGCCCGATCTCGGTCGAAGAAGCCAAGAGGCTCTTCTCCGCGTTCCCCGGCATCAAAGTCGTGGACGAAGAAAAACAGGGCGGCTACCCGATGCCCTGCGATTGCACCGGCAGCGACCTCGTCTTCATCGGCCGCATCCGCAAAGACCTCACCAACCCTAACGGCCTCACGTTCTGGTGCGTCAGTGACAACCTTCGCAAAGGTGCCGCAACCAACGCCATTCAAATCGCCGAACTGCTGGCGAAGCATCACGGCTGAGCACCAGTCATCTCGGCCAACACAACTTCCAGTCGGCCGGTGTCTGATTCACCGCCCCAAATGATCTGAGATTCTCGACAAGGACCAACATGAGTCAGTTTCAATACCGTGACGGCGAACTCTATTGCGAAGACGTTTCTGTGACGAAGCTGGCCGAGCAGTTCGGCACTCCGCTGTGGGTCTACTCGAAGGCGTTTCTGCTTGGCCAATTGAAGCAGATTCAGACTGCGTTCGCGGAAGTCGATCCGGTCATCTGTTATTCGGTGAAGGCGAACTCAACACTGGGCGTTCTGAAGGTGATGCGAGATGCGGGGAGCAGCTTCGACGTGGTTTCGGGCGGCGAGTTGTATCGCGTCAAGGCGGCCGGGGCCGACACGTCGAAGGTCGTCTTCGCGGGAGTCGGCAAGACCGACGAAGAGATTCGTTTCGCACTTGAGAACAAGATCCTGATGTTCGATGTCGAGAGCGAGCAGGAACTGGATGCCATCGCGGCGGTGGCCGGTTCGATGGGCGTGGTCGGTCCCGTCGCGTTGCGGCTCAATCCTGACATCGATGCGAAGACGCATGCCAAGACGACGACGGGCAAAAAGGGGAACAAGTTTGGCATGGACATCGAGCGGTTTCGCGAATTGGCTGCGAAGGTGCTGCGGGACAAGCGGCTGGCGCTGAAGGGGATTCACATGCACCTTGGCTCGCCGATCCTGACGACCGATCCGTATGCGGCCGCCGGTCAGAAGGCGATTGAGGTTGTTGAGGCCCTGCGCCGCGATGGCCACGACATCAACTGGCTCAATTTGGGAGGCGGCTTCGGCATCAGTTACCGAGGAAACGAGGGCCTGCCCGCCGAAGCGTATGCCAAAGTGATCGTCCCCGCCGTCAAAGCGGCCAAGTGCCGGCTGGCTTTGGAGCCAGGCCGCTTCGTCGTCGGTAATTCGTGCGTCCTCGTCAGTCGCGTCGTTTACACGAAGCGTGAGGGTGGCAAGCTGTTCGTCATTCAAGACGGAGCGATGAACGATCTGATTCGACCGGCAATGTACGACTCATTCCATCGCGTCTGGCCCGTGAAGCCCTCGGTGCCGATGCCCGACAACGTTGAGGGGGGGATCGCCGGTTGCGAAAAGACGGACGTGGTCGGTCCCGTGTGCGAGTCCAGCGACTACTTTGCCAAAGATCGCTACCTGCCACCGATGCAGCGCGGCGACTTGATGGCGATTTTCAGTGCGGGAGCTTACGGCACGTCGATGAGCAGCAACTACAACTCACGGCCTCGTGCGGCCGAAATACTCGTCGATGGTTCAACGGTGAAAGTCATTCGTCGCCGCGAGACGTACGCCGATCTCGTCGCTCACGAACTCGACGGCTGACGGAGCTTGGGACGAGCGGCAGAAATTGTTTCCGCCACACCAATCCGAAGCGTGAGCGAGGGAAACGGATCGCAGTCCCTCGCTCACACTTCGGGTTGGTGTGGCGGGGGCAATGTTTTCCTGCCGCCCGCTTGGCAGAACGCGACAGCGGCGAAGATTGCCGACGATTCGCGTGTGTGCTCATCAGTGAGCCGTCACAACCCGCACGAGGCGACTCGGCGTCACGGCCTGCACGATCCGTGCGACCCGTGAGACCGGCGGCATCCGAATGCCGTGCCTCACTCGCACGTTGCGCGAGCCGGGCACACGGACTTTGTGGATTGCCTCCCGCTCGCCGGTCGATTCGATTTCGGGCGAGTGCGATGATTCTCGCGCGTCACGATGAAATGTCGTTGTTTCGTCCCGTCGCGCGTTCGTAGCATTGGGGCTGGTTGTGGTGTCCGAACGAGATTGACGCTGCTCGCAATCACCGGTCGCTCGCGGGAGTGATCGGTCGCGCGTGGCAACTGCGGAGTCAGCGAATGGCCCGGCTTCGTCGAGTGCTGGTGGTGAGTGTTGCCTGCGTGGCGTTGAGCCTGGCGGGTTCGTCCGCGCTTCGGGCGCAACCCGCTCCCGGCGAGAAGCCCGCCAAATTGGTCGCGCCTCCCGAACCGTCGCCGCTACTCGTCGAACCGAAAACTCCCGAAGAGTTATTTGCCAGCACGCTGCTCATGGTCGATCTGGCTCGAATGGACCTGGCCCGCAAGTACCTCGAACAGTTTGACGCGGGGTCGCCCGACGACGAGTTGTTGCTGAAGATGCGCGACAAGCACGGCACCGGTGAGTTCTTGAAACTGGCCCGCATCGCGGAGCTGCAACCGCTCTCGACGCAGATGCTCGACCGGTTGAGTGCCGTGTCCCGCAAGCAGTCCGAAGACCCCGCGTTCGTCGATGGTTTGATTGCCCGTCTGTCTGGTGATCCGACTCAGCGCGAGTTGGCGATCCGCGAACTCCGCAATGCCGGCCCGCGCGCCGTCCCGCAAATCCTGAAGCAGATGAGTCAGCCCAACATGGCTGACAAGCAGGATGGACTGGTGGTCGCGCTGACTCGCATGGGCCGTCAGGTTGTGCCGCCACTGTTGGGTGGACTCGACGCCCCGCAGGAGCGGGTTCGCGCCGCGATCATCGATGTCCTCGGCTGGCTCGAAGCCAACGAAGCGATCCCCTTTTTGTGGTATCCCGCGTTTGCGGAGGGCCAGCCGAAAGGAGTTCGCGTGGCGGCTCAACGAACGCTGGCCAAGCTCATCACGGGATCGCGTGAGAAAACGGATCGCCTGTCCTCCGTCACGGCTTCGAACGAACTGCGTCAGCTCGCCAAGCTGCTGTTTCACAAGCCGGACCTGCTGCCCCGTGAAGAGAATGGCTCGGTCGTCATCTGGGGATGGGATGAGTCCCATGGGACCGTGGCCGCCAAAACGTATCCGCCTCAAATCGCGGCGATGCTGATTTCGTCGAGGCTCGCGCGGCAGTCGTTGGCCCTGTCGCCGGAGCAGTCCGAACCGCAGCGGCAGTACCTCGCCTCGTTGCTTGGTTTGGATGTTCTGCAAAACGGTTGGGACAAGCCGCGGACGGCCGACCCCGGTACGGCGATGTATCTCGCGTTGACGGCGGGTGAAGAGACGGTTTCGCAGGTGCTGGCCGACGCCCTGGAAGCCGGTCAACCGGCGACGGCTGTCGCCGCCCTGGATGTTCTCGGTCAGATCGGAACGCGCGAGCAACTGCTGGGTTTGAAGGGCTTGAAGTCTCCCGTCCTCGCCGCGCTGAATGCCCCTGACCGGCGCGTCCAATTCGCGGCGGCGAACTCCATCCTGCGCATGGAGCCGAAGAACAGTTTTCCCGGAGCCAATCGCGTCGTCTCAATTCTGGCTCGCGCGCTGACTGATCCCGGCCAGTCACGAGCCATCGTCATTGATGCCGACCGTGGACGAGCCAGTGCCACCTCCGCGTTTCTGGTCGATGCCGGCTATGAGGGGTTGGTCGCCGTCACGGGACGCGACGGATTCGAGACGGCGGCGAATTCTGCGGGCGTCGATGTGATCGTCGTTCATGTGAACTGCCTGCGTTGGGATTTGACGCAGACTCTGGCCAACATCCGGGCCGATGCGAGAACCGCTGCGATTCCGCTCGTCGTCTACGGTCCCGAGGCGACGCGAGCTCAAGTCGCTCGGTTGGTGACCCGCAGCAGCCCCGCGACCTATGTCTCCGAATCGGCAACGGCGGCGGACTTCATCCACCAGTACCGGCCGTTCGCTCAGGGACTGAAGTCGCCAGCGCTGTCGGCTCAGGAACGGAACCAGCAACTGGTGGCTGCGTCATACTGGTTGGCCTCGCTGGCCTCGGCGCGCGGCGTGCGAATCTTCGACGTGACTCAGGCCGAGAAGGAACTCTCGCTGGTGGCCGAGTCCCCTGCTGCCGGCCCCAATGCCATCGTCGCGCTGGGGGGCATCGCCAGCGGATCGGCACAGCGGCGGTTGTCCGCACTCGCGCTCAATCCGCAACTCGACGCTGGTCTGCGCGAAGCAGCAGCCTCTCAGTTGGGCTATCACATCCAGCGGTTCGGGCTGTTGCTCACCAAGAACGAAGTCGCAGCAGTCCACACCGGTTGGATGGAGGCGCAAACGCCAGCCATCAAGTCCGCGCTGGCGGCTGTCATTGGCACGTTGCGTCCCAACGCGACGCTCGTCGGCGAACGACTCCAGCAGTTCCCCACTCCAATCGGGCGAACGCCGTAGTTCGGTCATGAGAAGGTCTGTCGAAGGCACTCTCCACCACCGGCGGCCTGCCTTGAAGCGGCGGCTCAGTTTGCTTCCAGTCATTCGGTTCTTCGCGCCGGACATGGCCGGAAATGCCCGTTAGGTCAACATCGTGCCATCGAAGCGGGCACAACTAGCCGCATCTCGTTCCATCCTCTCCGAGAATTTCATCGCGACGTACTGTCGGGACGCTACCAACTGCCGTCTCGCCGCCTATAATGCCCGCATTCTCAGCAGGCCCCTGCGCAAGGCCAGCAGAGGTGAACGGGAGAAGGCGACAGCATGAATGGACAGAACCCAACAGCCAACAGTCGATCGGCCGCGCCGATTTTGGATGGCATGATCGGTGATGGCCCCGCGATGAATGCGGTCTATCGCTTGACGAGGCAGGTCGCGGCCACGACGGCCACCGTGCTGCTGCTCGGTGAAACCGGAACGGGCAAAGAACTGGTGGCTCACGCCCTGCACGAGCTTAGTCCGCGCGCCTCCGGCCCGTTCATTCGCGTCAACTGTGGAGCACTCAGTGAAAGCCTGCTCGAAAGCGAACTCTTCGGCCACGTGAAGGGAGCCTTCACCAGCGCGCATGAGAATCGCACCGGCCGGTTCGAGGCCGCACATGGCGGCACGATTTTTCTCGACGAGATCAACTCGATGAGCTACACGCTGCAGGTCAAGCTGCTGCGCGTGCTCCAAGAGCAGGAGTTCGAGCGGGTCGGCGACACGAAGACGATTCGAGTCGATTGCCGGATCGTGGCCGCGACCAACCGCGACCTGCTCGACGAGATTGATGCCGGCACTTTTCGAGAGGACTTGTACTACCGATTGAACGTCGTGCCGATCTATCTGCCGCCGCTGCTCAATCGTCCGGAAGACATCCCCGCGCTGGTCACGTTCTTCGCACGCAAGTACGCGGCGAACAACAACCGGCCCGCACCGAAGATCGCTCCCGACGTGATCTCGATGCTGCAAACCTACGCCTGGCCCGGCAACGTCCGCGAACTGCAAAACTACATCGAGCGAGCCACCGTGCTTTGCACGAGCGACACGCTGACGCTCGATCTCTTTCCGCCGCATGTCCGTGGGTTGGCTCCGCTCCGGCTGAGCCGCACTCGGTCGGGAGGCATCACGACCCTGTGCAGCGAACTCGTCACGCTCGGCCTGCTCGAAGCCGGCGAAGCAGCGCAGGACGTTCACGAGCGGGTCGTCTCGCTCATCGAACGCGAACTGATCCTGCAAGTCCTCAAGACCTGTCAGGGAACTCAAACCAAGGCCGCCGCGCGGCTCGGCATCAACCGCAACACGCTGCACAAGAAGATCAGTGACTACGGGCTGGAGTCGGATGCGAGATAGCGGCTGATTCGCCACGACGGGCCTACTTCTACTGTGACGGTTCATGTGATTGGGATGAGTGCTAAGTGAAAAGTGATGAGTGCAAAGTGCAAAATGAAAGGCGTTCCCGTCCGTCGCCCAGCGGAGCGCGACGACCGTCAGACGACACGTCAGGGCAGCAATTCGCGTTGGGAACTGTGTCGGCTTCGCTGCCACTTTGCACTTTGCACTCATCACTTTGCACTCAATCTTCTCCCCGATCCGTCACCATAGAACTACGCAGCGATCAACATCTTCAGTAAACTGCCGCCCATCAAACGGACGCGCGAGGGAGCGGTGGCCGTGGAGGTTTTGGTCATGCCCAACGTCAATCTCTTTTGCTTTCTGGCGAGCTACGTGGTGGCATTCGTCCTCGATCTGGCCCGGCTGCGTGCCAAGTCGGCGTGGAGCCGCTGGATCGCGATTCTGTTTGGAGCGGCCGGGCTGCTGGCTCAGACGCTCTATCTGTTGTTGCGGTCCAGCCAGACTCAGCTACCGCCGCTGCTCAGTTCGGCGCACGACTGGTTGCTGGTGCTCGCCTGGCTGGCGGTGCTGACGCACCTGTTTGTCTCGCTGCTCGATTCGACCATTGCCACGGGCCTGGTCGTGTGGCCGGTGGTGGTGTTGCTGGTCGGCGGGTCGCATTTCGTCACGGCAACGCCCAGCCACGAACTGGATTTTCATCGCGGTTGGACGATGCTCCATGCGTCGATGCTCGTGCTGGGAGCGGCGGCGATCCTGTTTGGGTTCGTCCTCAGCCTGCTCTATCTGTGGCAGCATCATCGACTGAAGCATCGTCAGATGCTGACGAGCGGCCTGACGTTGCCGAGTCTCGAACGGCTGGAACGCTTCAACCGTTGGTCGATCCTCGTGTCGGTTCCGCTGCTCACGTTTGGAGTTGCCACGGGAATCGGGCTGTCGGTGTTGGGGAAGCATGACGCCGTGCCAACCTGGACTGATCCTGTGGTGCTCGGCGGCAGTGTGATGTGGCTCTTGATGTGTGGACTGTTTGCGTGGCTGCTGTCGGGACAGCGGACTCCGGGGCGGCAGGTCGCCTGGTTGACGGCGTGGTCGTGCGGCTTTCTGCTGTTCATGATGGTCGGCCTGCAAGTTCTGACCAAAGTGATTCAAATGCCGTCGCTGCATGGAAACGATGCCACGCGCCCAGCCCGTAGAGCGGACCCCTAGGTCCGTTCGTGTCCATCGGCCGGACCAATCTCGGCCGGATCAAGGGGTCCGGCCGGCTTCAACTGTGACAGTTCGCATGATCGAGTTGAGTGCAAAGTGAGAAGTGCAAAGTACAAAATCCAAGACACTCCTGTCCGTCGCAACGCCTGCCACGGCGACAGGTCAGGATGTCGGTTCCCACTGGGATGTGCGGTTGTCTCTCTTTCACTTGGCACTTCGTACTTGGCACGGAATCTTTCCAACCCAATCCATTACAGTCGAGCTACGAAAGCCGATGTCTTCGACTCGCCCGCCGTCTAAACAATCCACCGAGAACCGCTCTTGAACCTGCTCGCCCTGTACTGCACGCACCAGACGACGCCGCTCGCGATTCGTGAGCGACTGGCGTTTGCGTCGCGCGAGCAACTGGCGAGGGCCTATGCCGAGCTGCGGCGGCGCTTCCCCGAATCGGAGGCCGTGGTTCTCTCAACCTGCAACCGCGTCGAGCTGTACCTCGCACATCCGAACGACGACGCCGAGCAGATGCGCCTGCAACTCACTCAGTTCCTGTCCGAGTTCCACGACGTGCCGCTCGACGAGTTCGTGGGCGAACTGCGAGCCGACTCGGGGTCCGAAGCGGTTTGGCATTTGTTCAACGTCATCTCATCACTCGACAGCATGGTGCTGGGCGAACCGCAAATTGTCAGTCAGGTGAAGGAGGCGTATCGCGCGGCCGAGGAACACGGCGCGTGCGGGCCACTCGTCCACTCGCTGTTTCAAAGCGCGATCCACGTCTCGGGGCGAGTCCGTTCGGAAACGAAGCTGGCCGAGGGACGAGTCTCGATCGCCAGCGTGGCCATCGGCGACTTCGCAAAGAGCATCTTCGACAACTTCGCCGACAAGCTGGTCCTGATCATCGGTGCCGGTGAGATGGCCGAGGAAACGCTGCGGTATCTCAAGGACGAAGGCGTGCGCGAGATCGTCGTCGTCAACCGCAGTCCCGAGCGAGCCGAACGCCTCGCCAAAGAGTGGAGCGGCCGTGCGAAGCCGTGGTCGGACCTCGACCTCTGGCTGGGCAGGGCCGATGTGATCGTGAGCACCACGGGGGCCGAGCGGCCGATCGTCGATGTGGCTCGGTTCAAGAAAGCCCGCGCTAAATCGGGCGGCCGCGCCGCGTTCGTGCTCGATCTCGGAGCACCCCGCGATTTTGAGCCGTCTGTTGGCGACCTCGACGATGTGTTTCTCTACGACATCGACAGCCTGAGTCGCACGTGCGAAGACAATCGTCACGCGCGGGGACGTGAGATCGAAGCGGCCCGCCAAATCATCGCCGACGAAATGAAGAAGTTCATGGCCGAGTTTCATCGCCGCGCCAGCGGCGATGTCGTGTCACAACTCATGCACGACTGGCACGGCATCAGCAAAGAGGAACTCGACCGGCTGTT
>JAYUFF010000331.1:0-2236 GCA_043738825.1 Schlesneria sp. | reverse complement strand
CGCAGTGCTATGAGGCGTCCGATGGCAGCCACTGGAGCGACCGCGCCGCGCGAGTGCTCTCGAAGGACGTGATGCGTCGCGCGTCGCCGACCGCCGAGTCACTGGCCAGGCTCCGCTCGATGTCGCAGTTGGGATCGCGCGAGTATGCAGGCTGCTGGGCCAACCTGCACCATCTGCTCGAAGACGAGGACGCCGGACGACCCGCCTTGCGCGCGTATCTGGCCGCACTTCGGGATGGCAACGAGAAGCCCTCGCTCGCCGTGCGCATCCCGCCCCTGAACCGTGCCGCCTTTGCGACCCGCACAGGGGGCAGCGCGGAACGGTGATGAGCGGATGCAGCGTCTCCTTCCCGGCGGATGCAAGCGGCAACCCGCTCGCCTGCCGAGAACGCGAGTTACCGTCGTCCCGTCGCTCCGCCGACGGGACGCTTGTCGGTGGAGCGACAAGCCTACAGCAGGCGAGCGGAGACCCGAACAACCCGTCCGTCAAATTCCCCATGCGAGGTATCGCACCGCGACAGGGCATTGTTCCGTTCCAACGAATGAGGTTCCGTTCCATCGAATGAGACGGTCTCGCGGCGCGCCACCCGATGTCACTTTGTACCGCAGGTCGCCCAAGTCAGGACCGGCTTTCTAGTCGCGTTGACTTCCTCGGGACGGCTGACTGGAGCCGAATGAGGTGCCGTGTGAAGTAAGTCGGCGTCCTCGGTCACGATCTTATGGATGGCGTCCGAGAAGGCATCGAGCGTCGCCTTGGATTCGGTCTCCGTTGGCTCGAACATCATCGCGTGAGGGACGACCAGCGGGAAATAGACCGTCGGCGGATGGAAGCCGTAATCGAGCAGCCTCTTCGCGATGTCCATCGCTGTGATGCCTCGTGATTTGGCGAGGCCCTCGGCGGAGGCGACGAACTCGTGCAGGCAGTGTTCTCCGTGCGCGGACGGCAGCACGTCGGCCAGCAGCGCCTTGAGATAGTTCGCGTTGAGGATCGCCTGCTCGGCCGCCTCGCGAACACCGGCCGCTCCCAGTGTTCGCAGGTAACAGTAGCCTCGCACGAGGATGCCGACGTTGCCGAAGAACGCGCGGACTCTGCCAATCGTTTTTGAGGGCGAGGCCAACTCGAACCGCCTCTCGTCGGAACCGGTGTCGCGCTGACGGATGATCGGCGCGGGAAGGTAATCGGCGAGGAAGTCTCGGACGCAGATCGGTCCCGAACCGGGGCCACCCGCGCCGTGAGGGCCGGTAAAAGTCTTGTGGACGTTGTAGTGCATCATGTCGCCGCCGAAGTCGCCCGGCCGCGTGATCCCCATGATGGCGTTCATGTTCGCGCCGTCGATATAGACCAGCCCGCCGACATCATGCACCACCTTCGCGATCTCAGCGATCTCCCGCTCGAACAACCCGAGCGTGTTCGGATTCGTGACCATGAAGACTGCCGTCTTCTCGTCGAGGTGTTGCTTCAGTTCTTCAAGGTCCACATAGGCTCCCTCGCCCCGGCCTTGCGGGGAGAGGGTTGGGGTGAGGGGTGCCTTTCCCTTCAACTCGACGCAGTCAAACCCGGCCATCGCCGCACTGGCGGGGTTGGTCCCGTGAGCACTCGCCGGAAAGATGACCTTCGTCCGCTTCTCACCCTTGTCACGGAAGTAGGCCGCCGCCACGAACAGCGCCGTCAGTTCCCCGTGAGCACCGGCGGCCGGTTGCAGCGAGACGGCGGGCAGTCCCGAAATCTCGGCCAGCATTTGCTGCATCTCGTGCAACAATTCGAGCAGCCCCTGAATGTTGTTCGCCGTCTGATGCGGGTGAACATCGACGATGCCGGGCAACCGCGACAGCCGCTCGTGCCGCTTCGGGTTGTACTTCATCGTGCAACTACCGAGCGGATAGAAGTGCGTATCGACCGACATGTTGAGCGTGGACAGATTGACGAAGTGCCGCACCACGTCCGGCTCAGCCAACTCGGGCAACCTCGGCGGCGCAGCAGCCAGCGCCTCGGCGGGCAACAAATCTTCGAGCGGCCACTCGGGCACATCGGACGGCGGCAACTCGGCCCCTCGTCGCCCGGCGTGAGACAGTTCAGAAAGCAGTTGCGTGGCTTGTCGGTTTCGCATGAGGATTCGACTTCTTGCCTAAGCCCCGGTGGGGCGACATACGATAGCCCACGGCGTCAGCCGTGGGTGTGATCGGGTTTTCACATCAAGCCCCAGAGGGGCGGCATAATTTCTTCATTTCGACGATGA
>JAYUFF010000330.1:0-5913 GCA_043738825.1 Schlesneria sp. | reverse complement strand
CGCCGGAGCGGTACTTCCAATTCGCCGGCAGGCGGTTGACGTATTCGACCAGTTCCCGGTCGAGGTAGGGCGCGCGGACTTCCAGCGAGTGCATCATGCTGGCGCGGTCGATCTTGACCAGGATGTCATCCGGCAGGTACGAGCGCTGAAAGAAGTCGAGCCCCCGATCGATATCGCAGCCGATCGTTTCGCGCGTTGGCAGCGCATAGTGAGAATCAATTGCCTCCGGACTGACTGCCGGTAGATCCGGAAGCAGTCGCAGCAAGCCTGCCGGGGTAAACGGACCCATCCACATCGCCATCCGCCGGTCCACCGGTGCGCGGGCACCGCTCAGGAATCGCGACACTTTGAAGGCCAGCGACATATTCTTGTCTGAGTCGCGCAGGCTGCCGGCCAGCGGCAGCACGCAGGCCCGATGCAGGAACTGCGGCACGAGTCTGCGATACCACCGCGCCGGAGCGAGCGCGTGAAACGGATCGTATCCGGCAAACAGCTCATCGGCACCGTCCCCGCCGAGCACAACTTTGACGTGTTCCGCCGCCAGTTGGCAGAGCATGGATGTCGGCAGAACCGAGGGATCCGCGAAGGGTTCGTCGAGCCGCGCCACCACGAAGGGAATCTGCTCGACCAGGTCGTTGGCTTCAAACACGCGCGAAATATGCTCCGTCCCGAAGCGATTGGCCACCGCCGCCGCGTACTGAGATTCGTCGAAGCTCGCGTCCCGAAACCCGATGGAAAATGTCTTGAAGCGAGTATGTCCCGCCCGGTGCAACAGCGCCACGATCGCTGAGGAATCCAGTCCTCCCGACAGCAGCACACCGACGGGCACATCGGACATCAGCCGCTCTTCCACCGAGGCGGCCAGCAGTTCCATCAGATGCTGCTCGGGGGACGCCGAGATCGGCGGGTGGCTTGTGGGACTCACCAAGGCACCAATCTGCGGCTGCCAGTATTGCCACTGCCGCAGGCCCGGCGCATCCGATCCCGGCAGTCCATAGACGAAGGCGCAGCCCGGTTCCAGTCGGCGGACACCTTCGTGGATGCTGCGTGATCCCTGAACGTAATCGTGGAGCAGATACGAAACCAGTCCCTCGTTCGAGAGCTGCAAACGAGAGTCAATCGCGGGATGCCGCCGCAAGGATTTCAGCTCCGAGGCGAAGGCGAATTCGACATCGCCGAATGGCTGAGCCGTGTAATACAGAGGCTTCTCACCGAGCCGATCCCGCGCTCCGAAGAGCAACCTCTTTCGTCGGTCATACAGGACAAACGCGTACATGCCGTCGAAGTGTTCGACGCAGTCGGTTCCGAACTCCTCATACGCGTGCAGTATCGTCTCGGTGTCGGATCGTGTGAGGTAGTGTCGGCCCTGAGTCTCAAGCTGCTGCTTGAGCGCGGGATGGTTGTAGATTTCACCGTTGAAAACGACGACCAGATTTCCGTCGGCGCTAGACATCGGTTGATGGCCTCCCCCCAGGTCGAGGATCGACAGCCGACGATGGCCCAGTGAGACGCGCTCGCCGTGAAAGTTGCCGGCGTCATCCGGACCGCGACGCCACAACGCCTCTTGCATACGCTCCAGCACCGCCGGATTCGGGTCTCCAACAAACCCGCAGATTCCACACATGCACTGGCTCGTTCAAAAAAGGAGGTCTCGTTGTTTTGTCGTGAAGTCAACGGTTCAGCGGCCGACTGTCACGTCGGCCTGCGCGGGCGGATGCGAAGGCAGCCAGGCCTCTGCCGCAACACGCTTCGACCGTCCGAGCAACACCAGGGATTCGGGTCGGAGGAATCGCGACGTGTCCCGCAGAATGTGTACGTCGGCAGGGATTTGCCCCTTTAGTTCTAGTTCCTGGATCCGTCGATCGGTTGTGATTACGAAGGCCTGGCCGGGATGAGACGTAAAGAAGCCGCTGACATCTTCGTCTCGCTGCATCTGGAGTACGTTCTCATCACAGTAATACAGCAGGCTGGCCTCAAAGCAGCCCAGTGCCGCCAAATCGGGATGCTCACCCGGAGCAAGTTCCTTGAGCCAGCCCGCAACGACCGGGCTATTCTGATGACGATCAATGCAAACCGCTCCCCAAGCCAGCAGTGTGAGGGAGAACATCACCGCGGCGGTGCCGAGTATTCCAGCCGCCAGTCTCTGGCGACCTCGCTCATCCGCAATGAGTCCTACTGCGCCGCCGAGCAGTGGAATGAGGCCGAGCAGTGCCAGCGACTCTTCACCGGGAGCGTATGTCCGGGCAATGATCGGCATCGCGGTCAGGATGCCGATCCCCACCACGACGAGCGTCAACCAGGCCACTCTCAACCAAGCCCGGCTCAGTGCAACCGATTGGGACAGCCACGTCTCGATGAACGCTGCGACCAGTACGGCGATCGCCGGATAGGCGGGCAGAACGTAGTGCGGCAGCTTCGTGCCTGCGAACGTGAACGCTCCGACCCACACCACGATCCACGACAGCAGCAGCAGGTACGCCGGCCGCGCCGGATCACCGCGCCTCAAGCTGGCAAACGCCTGATGCAGCGTCTGGAAATTGAAGAGGCACCACGGAAAGGTGCCGATGCAGATCGCGATCAAGTAATAGAGCGGTCCGCCATCGTGACCCTCGAAGGAATTCACAAAGCGACCGACGTTGTGAACGAAGAAGAATCCGCGCGGCCATTCTCCATTGGTCAGATACCCGACGGCGACGTACCACGGCGCGGCCACGAGCGCCAGCATCGTCAGTGCCGTGATCGGTCGCATCTCCCACACGGTCCTCAGAAAGCTCGGCGGCCACAGCACGCGCACGAGCCACACACCGAGTTGGAGAAGTCGGCTCACGGGCGTGGAGGGAGTGTTGGCCCCTGGGACGGCGAGACTGTCGGCCCGGCTCAACAACAGAAACAGCCCGATCACCGCCGTCGGCAACACGAATCCCACCGGACCCTTGGTCAGAGTGGCGGCCCCCATCGAGGCATACATTCCCGCCCAGCCGGGCCACGACAACTCCTGCGCAGTCACGGGATGAGCGGCATCGACCGGAGCAACCGCCGCACGACTGCGGGACAACCGAGTTCCCGCGACGAAGATCACCACGGGGAGTGTGCAAAAGAAAATCAGTTCCGGGTCCGCGACGGCGGCCCGCGAGACGACCGCAAAATGCAGGCACGTGCCCAGGACAAGACCGCTCCAAAACCCAACCTGCTCGGAAAACAGCCGACGGCCCAAGTGATATACGAGCATCACATTGCCGATGCCAAACAGTGCCGAGCCGAACCGGGCGGCGAACTCGTTCTCACCCAAGCACTGAAAGCTGCCGATGATGACCCAGAACAACAGCACGGGCTTGTGGAGCGAAATCTCGCCATTGAAATACGGCACGATGTAATCGCCCCGGTGGACCATCTCTTGGGCCGTCCGCCCGAAGTAAGCCTCGTCTTCGTCCCAGAGGTGTGTCGCGCCGAGATTGGTGAAGAACGTCACCGTACAGATCGCGACCAATAGAACCTGATGACGAAAGGCTTCCGAGATTCGCATCGCTTTCCTTTTCGATACCGCGATCACAGGCCCGGCTTGATCCTGCCAGTGGACGATGCTGCCGTGCGAAATGTACGGAGACGCGTTGCACCGACTTCAGAATTGCGGGCGACTTCTAGCAGAGTCCCCCGAACGTGCCAAGCGCCTTGTCACCACCCAGACTTCGAGTTCTATTTTCAACCTTTAACTCTGCATCACGCCGCCTGTCGAGGACGGTATTCCAGATTGTCGCGCGGCAACTCGACGAGCCGTTGCCCCGATCTCAACACAACTCATCGGGCGAAGCGGTCAAAGTGCAGTGTGCTCACTGCGGCCGAGCGGTCAGCTCGGGCGAGAAGTGCCCGAACTGCGGGGCGCAGCTCGTCTAGCCCGCATTTCTAATGAGTCACCGAAGCCTGACGCGCAAGCGAAGGAAACGCCATCGCAGACCTTCGCTTGCGCGTCAGGCTTCGAGGCGCGGGCGTGCCGTCTCGTCAGACCCGTTGCAGCACGTAGACGATGTCTTCCGTATCGGCCGTAACGTCGATGGGCCAGTCGATGTCGTAGCGGAAGTCGTACATGTCGAGCAGCCGCAGTCGAGGCTCCGTCACCAGCAGGTCGAACATCTGCTCCGCCGTATACGTCCGGAAGACGGTTTCGTCCTCAATGCGGAACTGCTTCAGCGGCGTGTAGACATCGTAGGTCACGCCGATCCGCTCGGCCCGCTTCTTCGTGTCGGAACCGATCGACCACAGCCTCGAAACGACCGACAGATGCCCGCGCGTGGCTGACCACGTTTCGGTCGTGCATTGCTGCGGATTGATCGGCGTCAGGTGCAGCCCGAGAAAATAGAGGCCACCCTTGTTGAGCGACTCCGCCACGCAACGCAGATGCGCCTGAGCGGTCTGCTCGGTGGGAAGGTGACGCACCGTGTTGATCATGTTGAAGGCGACATCGAACTTCTTCTTGACCGTGAAGTCCGCCATGTCTCCGACGACGGCGGTCTGTGGAAAGCCGTGTCGTTTGAGTCGCTCGTTGCAGTACGCAATGGCCTTCTCATTGAGATCGTTCCCCGCGACCTCATACCCGGACTTGGCGAATTGGATCATCAACCGTCCCGTCCCGCAGGCCGGCTCGAAGATGCGCTTGATCGGACGCTTCGCGTACTTCGCGATACCCGCCCTGAGAAACTTGAACTCGGCCGCCCAGTCCGATCCGAAAATCAGGTCGTAGTACTTGGGAAAGTCGTACAGATGTCCGGCAATCGTTTCCATAAGTTACTTTGCTCCGAGTGTGAAAGTTGGAGTCGGCTGACAACCGGTCAGCCGATTTTCTTTTCCGTATCCATCACTGATTGGCTCGACTGCACGAGCGACTGGAGCGACACGAAGCCTTCGTTGGAAGCAGCCTCTGTCCCCGCTGAGTTCGACGGGCAGGCCGAACATCCTCCGGAACCGCAGCCGTTCGCTGGCGACTCAGTGAACAACCGCATCGCGCGACGAACGATGACCGCCGCCGCCCACGCTACACAGGCGACCACCGCAACGAGTTGCCAGTCGAAGGACATTGCATCAGTTCCTCGGAGTCATTCCTTCTCGGACCACTTCCAATCGGTGACGCCTGCCAGATTGCGGATGCACTCGGTCGGCCAGCCGCCGCGCGACAACGACACGATCGTCTCGGCACACATTGTCAGCGTGTCGCGTTGCGACTCGATATCGAGTCCCGCGATGTGGCCGCTCATCAGGACATTGCTCATCGTTAGCAGCGGGCTGTCGCCCGGCAGCGGCTCGACCTCGAACACGTCCAGCCCTGCACCGCGCAGGTGGCCCGACTGCAAGGCCGCGATGAGAGCCTTCTCGTCCACCAACAGCCCGCGCGCCGTGTTGATCAGGACCGAGCCGGGCTTCATCTTCGCAAACGCGGCTGCGTTCATGATGTGCTTCGTTTCCGACCCGACCGGCAGATGGAGCGACACGTAATCCGAACGGCTCAGCAATTGATCGAGGCTCAGTAGTTCGATGCCCCATTTCTCGACGAACTCGCGGTTGGGAAACGGCTCATACGCGACGACCTTCATCCCCAATCCGACGGCGCGCGTCGCGACTGCCTGACCGATGCGGCCCAGTCCCATGAGACCCAGCGTCGTCCCGAGAATGCGCGGCGTCGCCGGGCGAACCCAGGCACACTTTCTCACCTGCTGGTCCTGCTGTGGAAAGTTGCGCCCCACGCCGAACATCAGGGCGATGGTGTGCTCGGCGACCGCGTGATGGTTCACGCCGGGAGTCGTCGCCACGATCACTCGGCGACGATCGGCGGCGGCCATGTCGATCGCATCGAACCCGACGCCCGTGCGTGAAAGGACTCGCAGCTTGGGGCACGCGGCGAGAACATGGTCCGGCCAAGATTCG
>JAYUFF010000329.1:0-5920 GCA_043738825.1 Schlesneria sp. | reverse complement strand
TCGTCGTGGACCCGGTCAACACCGAGAGACTGTTCACGACGGTCCTCGGCCAGCTCTTCCTCTGCACCTCCATCGTGCTGAACGTGACCGCCTACCTGTGGGCGCGGCACATCTTGAACCCGGACATCTGATGGGTTCGCGGGGCCGGTTCCACCGGCCTTTCAATCTTGGCGATCTCGGGAAGAGATGGTATCCCATGCTTGTCCCCAACCCGTCAGGAGTCTGCAATGTCGATTACCTCCCTGCCGAACCCGCCGTGCGTCTCGTCCGAGATTGATGCGCTCGCCGAGCAACTGGGGGTGCGTGCGGAGTTGCTTCGTGTAATCGCGATGACCCAGGCCGTGTTTCCCGGCGATGCCGTGCGCATCGAGATCGACGACGATCCCGAAGTCCCCGAGGACCGGCATCTGGCGATTGTTGTGCGGTCCACGGTGGCCACCGTCGATCAGTTGGTGGCGACGCAGTGGCGATGGCACGAACAACTGTTTGGATGTTGTCCCGCACCACTGACCCCGGTCTTTCGTCTGGCCACGGAATCGGCGACATGATTCGCGGTGAGGAGTTTCTCCATCTGGCGGAGCAGTACGCCCAAGGGCAGACCGAAGCCGATTGGCGGTCGGCCGTCAGTCGCGCGTACTACGCGGCGTTTCATGTGGCGCGCCAATTCATGAGCGATCTCGGCTTTGCAACGCCGCGCGCTGACCAAGCCCATGCGTTCTTGTGGCGGCGGTTGGGCAACTGCGGCCATGTCCCGCTGGCACTGGCGGGTTCGCGCTTGAACCAGCTTCGTGGCGAACGCAATCGGGCCGATTACGACTTGAGCATGGACCTCGCGTGGAAGGACGCTCAAGCGGCAGTGAAATCGGCCGCACTCATCATCACCGCCTTGCAAGCTCTGTCCGCCGAAGATCGCCAAATCGCCACCGAAGCCATGAAGACCTACGAGCGCGATATCCTGCGCGAGCCCACTTGGCGTCATCGGCCACGTTGAAGGCGGGGTCGGGTAGGATGGGCACTCCTGCCCGTCTGGCTTTGGTTTTCGTCTCTTGATCGTTCGCCACCACGAAGGCCAGTCGCGAGAGCGGCGGCAAGCTGAATGAAACGGTCGAGCGGATCGCGATCTCAGTCCGCGAGATGCAGCGGCTGGAGCGAAAGGTCATGGCCGACACGGCTCAGGCCCGCACCTCCGCGCTGTACATGGCCCTCGTTCCGATTGTGATCTTGGCGCTCTACTACTTCGTCGTGGACCCGGTCAACACCGAGAAGCTGTTCACGACGGTCCTCGGCCAGCTCTTCCTCTGCACATCCATCGTGCTGAACGTGACCGCCTACCTGTGGGCGCGGCACATTCTCAATCCGGACATCTGAGGGTCCGACTCTCCGCAGGTATTCCCAAAAGGTCGCGCTTGATTCATCGCCCTGAGATTGGCATGCTTCCACCCGCTATCACTCGATAGCGCACCTTTCGGTGCGGACGTGTCTGTGAAAAAACACATTTCTTCCGAGGACAATGAATCATGCTGAAGCCATCGTCGAACGTTGCAGGTGATGCCGGTGTTGTGAGAGTAGGTTGGGGGGGGGGCTTTAGGCTGTGTTCGTTATCGGCAAGCTGATCCGGCACCTCCGCCGTCGTCTGTTTTCTCTTGCCGCTATCTTGCGATGGTCATGTCTGCGGTTCTCACATTGAGCGTCGTTGTTGGCGTTCCGCTGGATGGTCTCGGTTCAGTTGTTTACGCGGCTCCCATTCGCGCGATCCCGTTCGTGAGCAACGAAGTGGTTGAGCCAGCTACAGAAGGGATCGTCGCTGACCGCGCGATTCACGAATTGGACGAGCTCAGTGACACTGCTGATGCGTTGTGCCCCACCAATGGGTCAGTCGCATGTGTGACAGGCGTTGATGTGTCACCAACCCCCGGTGAGTTCGATGGCGAAGATTCTGCGGGGGATCAGTTGCCGACCAGTGACGACAGGATCGCGCAAACGGGTGGTGTCTTGGACCCGCTGTACCAATTCTTGTTTCCAGTACTCCACCCAACGACAGACGGTCTGCCAGTCGATTTGACAGGAATTGATTTGGGCTGGTCTGGAAGTGGCGATGAACGACTTGGAATTGGGAGCGCGAGCCTGACGCCATTCATCCGCCCAACTTTGGTCGGTAGTGTTGCCGTCACCATGAACAATTACATCAACCAAGCGCTCAATGTCGTGACGATGGGATATTGGACCCCCTTTGGCTACCCAAGTACGAACTTTTTGCCGTTTCTCACCCCAATCTCACCGACCTTCCGATTCCATCAGGCGCAGGGATTAAACAGAGCCGAGATGATCGAAATGGCGCTCTTGTTGGACCCCATTAGGGCTGCCACTGACCCAACGTACGAAGTGGAATTGTTGTTAGGCGATTTTCCGGGGACCGTACCTGGTCTCTGGTCACAGCCTTCGGGTGTCGGTGATGGCTCGTTGTGGGTTGACAGTACAAATGACTGCGTGCGGTCGTGTGTCTCGTTAAACGGCCAGAATGGCAGCGGAGTATGCAATACCGTTGTCGAATATGTGCGTGCCCTCGCCTCCCCCGATGCGGGAACCGTGACAGTGGCGCTTGAACATTTTGCCGACGGTACTTACGAGGTCGAGTTCACGATCATGACCACGTGGCGGTTAAAGGGCGCCAACTCACGCGTCACCGTCTCAATTTCAGGGGCACCCGATATTAACGTAATGAATCCCGGCGACACGGTACTCACGGGGCGACGGGAAACGAATGTCACGAAAACGGTCACGATTAGTGGCGACAACAGCGTTCCGGCAATCACCTGGACTCCCACCATCAGATTTGTATCAGGGTCACTTGGCAAGAGCGTTGAGGTCGATGGGCACATCGTTGTGAGCAGTGTGCATCGTATTTCGGTGCCCTAACAACCGAGCCGAACGAAGCGTTGCGTTGAGAAAGGTCGCGCCCATGAAATGGACTCTCGTCTTCTGCATGATTGTGCCTTATTGCCTCGTGTCCGGGTGGACTTTCCTGGACCGCGTTGTCAACCACGGCCAGTCGTGCGTCTTCCGCAACCCCGGCGTCGAGGATAGGGGAACGAAGAATAACTACAAACCGATACCCGCTTGGGATGAGACCCCGCTCTCCCTTCGTCCCAGTTGGATCATAAACCACACACTCGTCTACATGTATTTCATGATCGTCACAGACATGATTGGAGCGATGGGGTGTTACGCTGCTCGCCATCGACTGAATCATCGACGGTGGTTCACGGCCTTCCTGTGGCTGTGCGCGTTGCTCTTCATTCTCCGGTTGGTTGCAGCCATTCCGGATTGGCGAGCCAGGTCGCCCTTCCTCTTCTTTCCACCGACCCTCGGTGCGTGGTTGATCTTCCCGCTCTTGATGTATGAAAGGGTTTTCCCAACTCTGCCACGCGAGGACGCGGAAGCCAGCCCCGATGAATGGCAGACCACGGAGTGAATGAGATCGTCGATGGGGCGAGCGCGAGACGAAACAGCAGCCCGGTGACGTTCACATCGCCGGGCTGCTGTTTCAGTGTGACGCATGAAACAGGCACGGCCAGTTCAATTGGCTGACTGCTTTACCAGCGCATGGTGGTCGCACATGAATCACCGCTCGTTCGTCGGCACATTCGCGGGCTTGGTCGCGTCGGGGATTTCAACAACTTGGGGCGTGGCCTCTCGCAGGGACTGGCCGAGTTCGAGTCGATGTGCTGCGTCGTCCGAGGCGAAGATCAGGTACTTGGTCGCGAGCGTGGTGACGGTTCCCTGCACGTCGGCCACGGTGAACGTGTCTCCTTCGCGCAGTTCGATGGTCTTGTTTTGAGAGCGGTCGTAGAGGATGGCTCGTCGGTCGCCATCCTTGGCGAAGATGCCGGTCAAGCGCGTGAACATCGCGAGGTCGTCTTGAACGTCCAGCGTCAATTCGAGAGTTGATGATTGCGGCGGCATCCCATCGTCGGTCGCGGTGATTTTGGCGAGGGCCTCACCGACGGGGACCGAGTCTTCGGGGGTCCACGTCAGTGCGCCGGTCGTCTCGTCGATGGTGAGGCCGGCCGGCGGATCGTCGCCCAGTTTCCAAGTCAGCTTGCCCACCGAGGACTCCGCATCGGAGACTTCGGGAGCGAACTTCCATGCGCGGCCGAGGATGACCGGTGGCGGAGTTTTCTTCGCGAACTTCGGCGGCGTGTTGGGATCGCGCAGCAAGATCGTGACGGAGTCGCTCAACTTGCCGCCCGCTGCGGAGGGGTGCTTGACCTCAAACTTGACCGGGTACTTGTTGGCCTGCTGTTTTTCATCCGGCTTCCACGTCAGTTTGCCGGTCGCCTTGTCGAGTTGCAGTCCGGGCAGCGGCGTCCCCACGAGCGAGAACTCGGGCTTGCCCTTCGTGGTGTCATAGTTCATGGCGGCGATGGTGAACTCAAACGGACGGCTGCCGCGCGTGAAGGTCTTCTCGCCGAGCGGTCCCAGCTTGAGTCGATAGTCTTTCGGCGGCGCGGGCTTCACGAAGATGTTGGCGGCGAGCAACTGCTGGAATTCTTCCGTCGTTCGCGCGGGGACCGAGGCATTCAGCGGAGTCAGTTCGACGATGGTGGCCTCGGGGTAGTCGGCGGCCGTGGTGCGGTCGATGCCTCGTTCGACGGTCCATGACGTTCCGTCGAACTCGGTCACGGTCAGGTACTCATTCTTCAGCCGCACGCGAAAGCCCGGCAGCTTGGGGAAGCCGTCGAGGCCCTCAACTTTCATGGTCGTTGCGTCTTCGGACAACGCTTCCGCGAGTCGCGTTTGTGCGAACAGGGTGCGGCGCTGCGGAGCGTCGAGCAGCGCGAGGCCCTCGGCCTCCAGAGTCACCTGGAAGAACGGATCGCCCTCCGTTTCCTTGCTCTGCACGCGGAGCGAAGTCACGCGATGGAGCAGATCCGCGCGGTAGAAGCGATCGAGAAAGTTGCAGAGCTGCTCGAAGCGGGCGTCGGCCTCAATCTTCACCATGACCGAGACGTAAACGTTGGCCTTCGACGCGCGCCGGTCGGGCGACACCTTCAAATCTTCAAACCCGCTGAGTTGTGCGAGGTCGGTCAGCCATTCCTGGTAAAGTCCCTGAGCGTTGAGAGCATCAGGTTTTTGCCGGGCCTTGGTCAGATCGGGAGGCAGACTGCGCGTCTGCCAATCCTTGAGCAGCTTCTTCGACCGCGCGAGGTTCAGCAGTTGATCTTCCTTCTGCCCCACGGTTTTCGTCAGCTTGTCGAGTGCCTCGCGCTTGGCTCCGATCGGTTCAAACACGGCGGACGTGAGCCAGCCACTGCCGAACCACAAGACGACGACGGTGACGAGTCCACCGATCAGATATTGTTGGCGTCGTTGCATGTTCGCGTCACTTGTTCTTTGAAGCGGAAGGAAATTGCTTGACCAACACTAACCCGAAGCGTGAGCGAGGAAATCGGCCCGCAGTCCCTCGCTCACGCTTCGGGTTGGTGCGGGTGGGTAGGTCATTTCCTGCCGCTCGCCTTAACGCTCGGTGCTGGTTTGACCAGCGGGATCAGATCGGCATCCAACTCAAAGCGAGTGGCATAGTCGGGATCGCGGTTCGATTGAGTCAGCCCGCGCGGTGTGACGCGATAGGTTTTCGCATCGACCAGCCGCTGCCGCAGTTGCTCCCAGTCGAGACGATCTTTGGCGTTGCCTTTCGCGTTCAGCTTGGCCAGTGCGTCGCCGGAGGCTGGTCCGAAGTTGTAGTCGGAAACGTACAGCCGCTCGGTCCCCTGCATGAAGCCATCGAGATCGGCGAACTGCTGGAGCTGATTCAAGTCGCGCGCCGTCCAGTCTCCAATGGTCTTCGCCGCATCGAGCGTCGGCTGACCGGCCTTGAGCAGCAGATTGATGTCGCCCTCCCGCTGCCTCAGCTTGGTGA
>JAYUFF010000328.1:0-2240 GCA_043738825.1 Schlesneria sp. | reverse complement strand
CCCGACGCGCGAGCGAGGGCTTCGTCCACGTCGAGACCGAAGCCTTCGCTCGCGCGTCGGGCTAGTTTCGTTCGCGGTTCATAGCGGCTTCATCTCGTCGCTGACCCCGGCTATCATCCCGCCTCCAATCAGCCAGCCACTTGAGGTGAGACCATGACCGTCCCCGTGAGAACTCGATTCGCTCCCAGTCCGACCGGCTACATGCACATCGGCGGGATGCGGACCGCGTTGTTTGTCTGGTTGTGGGCGAGGCACAACCACGGCACCTTCATCCTGCGGATCGACGACACCGATCAGCAGCGGAATGTCGAGGCGGCACTCGCTCCCATCTTCCGAGCCTTTCGCTGGCTGGGCCTGAATTGGGACGAAGGCCCCGAGGTGGGCGGAGCGTTCGGCCCGTACTTTCAATCGCAGCGCACGCATCTCTACCAGGCTGCCGTCGAGAAACTGCTCACCGAGGGCAAGGCGTTTCGAGACTACGACACTCCGGAACAGATCGCAGCCGATCGTGCGCAGGCCGAGTCGCTCAAGCGGCCGTTCCTCAACATTCGCCGGTCGCTCAACGTGACCGACGTGCAGCACAGGCAGTTTGCAGAGGAAGGCCGTCCGCATGTCGTGCGGTTTCTCGTGCCGCGCGACCAGAAGGTGGCCATCGACGACGCCGTGCGAGGCCACGTCGAATGGGACGGCGCGTTGATGCCCGATCCCGTCATCATGCGGAGCAACGGCTCGTTCCTCTACAACTTTGCGACCGTCGTCGATGACGCACACATGCAGATCACGCACGTCATCCGGGCGGAAGAGCATCTCACCAACACGGCCGTCCAGGCGCTGCTGCATCAGGCGCTGGGGAATTCGCTGCCGGTCTTCGCTCACATCCCGTTCATCACCGCGCCGGGCTCGACCAAGAAACTGAGCAAGCGCGATGTGGAGAAGCTGCGCAACAGCCCGCAGTTGAAAAAAATGTTCGACCGCGCCGATGAGGTCTTCCCGCAACTGGGCCTCGGCAATTCGACGACGCTCAATCCGGTGATGGTCGAGTACTACGAGCGACTCGGCTACCTCCCTGCCGGAATTCTGAATGGCCTGTCGCGCCTCGGCTGGTCGCTGGACGACAAGACCGAGATCCTGTCGCTCGACACCGTGATCGAGAACTTCACGCTCGACCGAATCGTGAAGGCTCCCGCCGGTTTCGACACCGAGAAACTGCAAAGCTACCAGCAGCACTGGATGAACCAGTTGCCGCTCGATCATAAAACCGACGGCTGCCTGCCGTACCTCCAGCAAACCAAGCTGATCGCGGACGAAGCCGATGCCGCCACGAAGGCACACATCGGCCGAGTCATCACGGCGATGGCCGATCGTCTGAAAGTCTTCAGCGACATCCTCGACTTCAAGGAGTTCTTCGTCGCCGATGAAGCAATGCCGTTCGACGAAAAGGCGTTTCAGCAGCGCCTCCGCGACGCAGCGGAAGCTCCCGGCTTACTAAGATTCCTGCGCGAGCAACTGGCCACGGCCGAACCCTTCGATGCGCCGACACTCGACGCTCTCGTCCATCGCTTCGTCGAATCGAACGGCATCAAGATCGGCCAAATCGTCCACGCCCTCCGCATCGCGACCACCGGCCGAGCACAAGGCGTGGGCCTGTTCGACGCGCTCGCCATCCTCGGCCGAGACCGTTGCCTCACCCGAATCGATCGTGCCTTGGCGGCCATTTGATAGCAAGACCGAGCCGTCGGAAGTTTGCGTTGCCAACGGCTTGTCGGCGCGCGTGTTTCTCGCCGGTGCCTGACCACTGCCCGTGTCCCCGTGCGCCCGCTGTTTTTGGTTGCGGCTGAAGGCTGCTTCATTGATCCCGCGCGGGCAACGCCCCCGCGCGTCGAGGGTGTGTCTCGCGTCAAACACGCGGGGCGTTGCCCACGCGGTTAAACTTCTGCTGAAACCCGCTTCTGGATGGACAACGCGCGGTGGTTGGCTCTATCTTGCTGCACGCACTAGCACTCTTGGATTTGAGTCGCGGAGGCTGACCGATGATGACGTTGCTTGGTGATCGACATCAGTTTTGTGACGGATTAACGCGCCGGTCGTTTCTCAAGATCGGTGGGCTGGCGATGGGCGGGCTGTCGCTGCCTCAGTTGCTTCAAGCCGAAGCGGCCTCGGGGCGGAAGTCTCACAAGGCGGTCATCATGGTCTTCCTGTCGGGAGGCCCGCCGCATCAGGACATGGTCGATCTAAAAGTT
>JAYUFF010000327.1:0-5926 GCA_043738825.1 Schlesneria sp. | reverse complement strand
TCGCGATGCGGAGCCGGTCCCAACCACAAGTCCCAATCGACGCCCGCCGGAATCGGGTCCGCTCCCTTCGGTCGATCCTGCGTCGAGACGATGTCGCCATTCTTCTTCGCGTCTTCGGGAGATTGCCAGCCCCATGCGCGCGAGGTCCACACATGAGCCTCGCGCACATTACCGATGACGCCGCTCTGCACGAGTTCGACCACGCGGTGATAGTTCGAGGTCGCGTGAATCTGGATGCCCATCTGAGTCGCCACCTTCGCCTTGGCCGCCGCCTCGCGAATGACCCGCGCCTCCCAAATGCTGTGAGTCAGCGGCTTCTCGCAATAGACGTGCTTGCCGAGTTGCAGCGCGGCCAGCGTCGCGAAGGCATGCGTGTGCTCGCACGTGCTGACGATCACGGCATCGAACTCGTTCGGATGATCGAACACCTTGCGGAAATCGACGACCTTGCGGGCCATCGGATGAGCCACCGCTGCTTTGCCGAGATTGTTCTCGTTGACATCGCACAGCGTGACGATGTTCTCGGTCCCGGCGACGGCCGCCAGATTCGAGCCGCCCCGCCCGCCTGAGCCGATCACGGCGATGTTCAGTTTCTCGGTCAGACCCCGCGCCCGCAAAATGGCTGGCGCGGCAAACGTCATCGCCGCCGATGCGGCCGACGTTTTCAAAAACGTTCGCCGAGAAAGACTGTCGTGATTTTGCGTTGTCCCGCACGGTGTGTTCGTCATGACATTGATCCCTGACAAGGAAAGGTGAGCGATGGTGAACAGCCTAACGGGAGTGCGCCGATCCGGCCACGACGACGCCGACTACTTTCTACTCCCCTCGCCCCTCTGGGGAGAGGGGTCGGAGGTGAGGGGCAACTGTTGCCAAGCGTCCCACTGCGATCGCCCCTCACCCCTAACAGCCCGTTGAAACAGGAACGTAGGGTGGGACCAGCGGCGCTTCGCCGCGCCGGCCCACCAGAAAACACAGCGACTTCTGATGGTGGGCCGGCGCTCGAAGCGAGCTTGTCCCACCCTACCGATGATTTTCAACGGGCTGCTAACCCCTCTCCCCCAAGGGGGGGCGCGGGGAGCAAAAAATAGAAAGACTCGTCTGTGACACCAAGAAACATGGTCCCTCCGATTCTGCGACATCGCTTCAAAATCTCTGTAACCTGCGTCCCGAGAATCCTCAGGACACTGCATGAACGCTTCATCCGAACCTCGCCGTTGCCCCGCCTGCTCTGCCGAGATTCCGGCTGAAGCACCGCAGGGTCTCTGTCCAAAATGTCTGCTGTTGGGAGTCGCCTCGGTGGCCGAGCCGCTGGGGAATTCCGAAGGCTTCGCTGCGGGAGCGACATTGCAATCGGGGGTACGCGCGCCGAGCCGCGCGGCGAACGACAGCCGCCCTGCTCCACCTTCGATCGACGAACTGGCGGCGGCGTTTCCTCAGTTGGAGATCATCGAACTGATCGGTCGCGGCGGGATGGGCTTCGTTTACAAGGCACGGCAGCCGAAGCTCGATCGGTTCGTGGCCCTCAAAATTCTGCCGGGGCATCTGGCGAGTGAGCCTTCATTTCACGAGCGGTTCGAGCGCGAGGCCCGTGTCCTCGCGAAGTTGCAACACCCGTTGATCGTCAGCGTGTATGACTTCGGCGAGGCGACGACCGTAGTCCAGTCGCTCCGCCGACTGGACGCCGAGTCGCGGAGCGACTCGGCCACGGCGGAACGAGCTGTAGGGTGGGACCAGCGGCGCTTCGCCGCGCCGGCCCACCACGATGTATCGACGCGGCCGGATGGTGGGCCGGCGCTCGAAGCGAGCTTGTCCCACCCTACAAATACTACGAATGCGCCTGATGCTCGCTCGTACTTTTACCTCATGCTCGAATACGTCGATGGCGTGAACCTGCGCGAGGCGATGCGAGCCGGCCGGTTCACACCCGATCAGGCGCTGGCCATCGTCCCTCAAGTTTGCGAGGCGTTGCAGTACGCGCACTCGAAGGGCGTCCTCCACCGCGACATCAAGCCCGAGAATATTTTGCTCGACACCGACGGTCGTGTGAAGATCGCGGACTTTGGGATCGCGAAGGTTCTCGGCCCGGAGACGGATGAGTCATCGAGCCACTTCGCGCCCGGCGGGGCCAGTGAATCGGAGAGGGCCGTCACGCGATTGACCGCGACGGGTTCGGTCCTCGGGACGCCGCTCTACATGGCTCCCGAACAGCTCTTCAACCCGAACTCCGTCGATCATCGGGCCGACATCTTTTCATTGGGCGTCGTCTTCTACGAGATGCTCACCGGCGAACTGCCGATGGGCCGCTTCGCCCCGCCGTCGGAAAAGTCGCTGGCCAATCAACAGATCGACCAGCGCATCGACGAAGTTGTCCTGCGGGCACTCGCCAAGGAGCGAGAACTCCGCCAGCAATCGGCCGGTGAACTGAAGACCGAAGTCGAAACGATCTCGTCCACCCCGCGACACAGCCCAGCTCCACCACCGGTTCCCGCCACGGCACCATCGCGACAAACATCGAACTCATCGAGTGGCGACCGCCTTGATCGAGCCGTGGCCCCCAACACGTCAGCGAGCGGCGGCTGGTGGGCATTGGCGTCACTCTTCATCGGCACGCCGCTGGCGATGTTGCCGATGATTGGCTTCAGCAAGAGTGTTGCCACGACATTGCGTCCACCTCCGCCATCACCAGCTTGGTTCGCCTTCATGGTCGCGCTGATGATCCTGATTATGGTCGGAGGCACGCTCGGCCCAATCTGGCTCGGCTGGAGTCACCTGATCCGCCAGCATCGGGATCGCAGCCGCAACGGCATCATCCCGGCGATGATCGCGGCCTACTTTCTGCCGCTGCTCATCCTGAGCATTGTCCTCTTCTGGCTGGTTCACATGCCGCTTGATTCTCTGAGGCAGCATGCCCACCCACGCACATTCGCCATCGCAACATTGGTCGCACATTACTTGGGAGGCACGTTGTGTCTGCTTGTGGATGGAATGATTCTCGCGGCGACATGGCATTGGGTGACGGGGACTCCCTCTTGGTGGAGCCGCAGCGCCAGCGAGGGAGTTCCCTCCGAATCTCACCACATGGGACGACGGATCATCGGGGCGGGACTCGTACTCCTTTCGGTCTGTTTTACACTCGGCTGGTGGATCTACGTCTGGGATGAAAACCGGGTGTATCACAACCAATGGGAGAACGCGGTTGCAAAGACACGGTTTGAAAAGAACGCGGTACAAGAGGCACTCACCGCCGCGAACACGGCGTTGTACGAACACGAACACGCGGGCCACGTAAACGGACGGGGTCCAGCAGTGGAAACGGCCCAACATGCCGAGGAACGCCGAAAGCTGGCTGACGAACGAACGCGACTGTCCCGCGAGGGTCAGAAGCTTGAGACCGATTTGTTCATCATCACCACAACCCAAAATGTTCGAGACGGACTCGAAACGTTCTTCCCTGTCTCACTGTTCGCGTTGCCGTTCACCGTGATCGGCATTCTGTTGATGACGCGACGGTACCGCGTGGCATGGGGAACGAGTGCCATCATCGGTTCACTCGCCATCGAGTTCATCGTGGTTCAGATGCTGACGGAACGTTGGGTCAGCACGTCGATGGGCACAAAGACGGCGGTTGCATCATCGCCTTCGAGTTCCATGGAAAATCACGGTGATGAACCTGACGGAACTTCTGTGAATACGGCAACTCCCTCGGGGACGGCACGTGTACATGAGTCACCGACACGCAACGACAAAAACGTTCGACCCCTCTCCGCCGCCGAGGCCGAAGCGAAGCGGCTGGGCTTGATCCGCGTGGTCGATGAGTTGAGCGAGGTCTATGTCGTGCAGCAGCCGATCGGGTTGAAGGGCGACACCGGTGAGGTGTTTGTCGAACCCCATTTCTCTGCCCTGGTCCGTTTGCCGAACTCAACAAACAGGCTTTCCCTTTCGTTGAAGGAAAAGTCGCCGCTGCAAGCAAATGCAGGGGAGCGATTTAACAGAGTCTGGACCGTCGCGTATCCCTGCGACTACATGGCCTGTGATTGGACAGCCGGCACGGACAACCCTCACTTCATGGGCTACGTCCTGCCTCCCGGTGCCTACGACTTCCGCGCCGATGCCGAGACGAGCAAGCTTCTGGCTGCCGTAGACTCAGCCATCCGGGCGCGTGTCGCTGCGGATACGTTGAGGCTCATCGCCGAAGCGGCTTCCAAATTGGCGGCCACCGAATCCGACTGGCAGCAGGCAACGCAGGCGGCTCATCTGCGATTCAAGTTCGTCCCGAAGACGCTCTCCAAACTCAACGTCCCTGACGAATGCCTCATCGTCCTGACCGACGACTCACGCACGCTGTTCACTCGCGAGGGAGGCCGCTTCACGAAGCATGAGTTGGCTGCGGCCGAGCCAATCCGCGAACTTCGCAACGGCATCGGCAAAGCCGTCAGCGCCAATCTCGAAGCGGACGTGAAGCGGCTGCTCGACAAAGCTCACCGCGCGGTGAAGCAACAGAATTGGGAGGAGCTGCTGACGTGCTTCACTGATGATGGGCGCGACGAATGGATCTTTGAGATCACGACCGGTTCTTCGCTTGCCATGACGATGCTGGAAAAACAGGGTGGAGTCGCGGTGCTGAAATCCATTCCACAGATGGCGACGCTGATTCAATTGGGCGACGAACTCAAGAGGCTGTCGCGTAAACCAACGACCGAGGAAGGCAAGCTGCTCGACCAGCGATACCAGAACTACTCAAAACTCTCCGCCGCCGACCGACGCCAGTTGCGGATCGATGTCATGCGAGCCAACTATCCGGACTTGGCCCGCGTCGCGACGACGACGCTCACGTTCGTCCGGCAACTCGACGAGCAGAAGCTGATCGTCGACTTCTCGGCCATCAACGACCTGCACGTCGAAGGCGACCGCGCGACGGGAACTTGGTCCACGACTGACGGCAAGCTCAACCCCATCGTCATGCGGCGAGTCGAAGTGAATGGCAAGCACATCTGGAAGATCGACTCGCTCATCGGCAAGAGCGTCATGGACCCGCCGTTTGCTGTGAGTGGATTCCCCGCCGAACTGATGCTCGAAGTGGGTGAACCGGACGACCCCGATGCGCAGGCGGTCGCACCGGCGGACGCGACCGCCCCCGAGAATGCGGCGGGCGAAGAGGGATTTGACGAATCGTGAGGCAGGTGAACCGGTCGGCGTCTGCATCTCGTTGTTTCGGACAACTTGCAGGAAGTGTGTCGATGGAATTGAAATATGTGCCGATGGGTTTGAATCGCGAAGCGATGGCAGCGATTAGCCGCAGGCGTCAGCCTGCGGACTTGATGGTACTGGTTCTCTTGAGCCGCGAAGCGGCGGTAGTAATGTTGAGAGATATTCGCCTCCACATTCTGCCGCCGCGTTGCGGCTCAATGCGTTGCCTGAATCGCCTTCCGTGGGCTGACGCCCACGGCTATTTGCTGCCGTCGCTTCGCGACTCATGCCACGGATTGAGACGATGCACCACGCCGATTCCCGTTTCATGACGACTCATTGGACGTGTGTGTTGCTCGCGCGGGGTGAGTCGGCGGAGGCTCGTGCGGCGCTGAACGAGCTTTGCACGGCGTACTACGCGCCGGTGCAGGCGTTTCTGCGGCACGGCGTGCGGCGAGGCGAGTCGGCGGACGATCTGACTCACGACTTCTTTGCCCGCGTGCTGACCGGTCGCGCGTTCCAGCAGGCCGATCCGCAGCGAGGCCGCTTTCGGTCGTACCTGCTCGGCGCGGTGAAGCATTTCCTCTCGGACATGCGCGATCGCGAACAGGCGATCAAACGTGGTGGAGAGGCCGCCCACGTGAGGCTCGATCTCGGGACAGACACCTCACCGGGGATCGACGTGGCCGACGTGAACGCGGTCTCACCGGAAGCGGCTTTCGAGAAGCAGTGGGCGTTG
>JAYUFF010000326.1:0-2242 GCA_043738825.1 Schlesneria sp. | reverse complement strand
TTCTATGCACGGCGGATGTACGGATGCTCCATCGGCTGAAACGCTGGCTTAGCCCGGACTTGGCCATCGATCTGGGAACGGCCAACACGCTGATTGCCGTTCAGGGCGCGGGCGTCGTGTTGGACGAACCGTCGGTCGTCGCCCTGCAAAAGGGGACGCGGCGAGTTCTCGGGCGAGGCACTGCCGTCGGCAAGCTGGCCCGGCAAATGCTCGGTCGGACACCCGACTCGATCACCACCGTCAAGCCGATCCGGGACGGAGCCATCACCGACTTCGAGCTGTGCGAGGCGATGCTGCGGTACTTCCTCCGCAAGGCCGCGCGCACGACGCCCGGCATCCGACCGAACGTGGTCATCGCGGTCTCGGGTGGCATCACCAACGTCGAAAAACGAGCGGTCTTCAACAGCGCGGAGCGAGCCGGCGCGGGCCGTGTCTATTTGTTGGCCGAATCCAAAGCGGCGGGCATTGGAGCGGGGCTGCCGATCGCCGAGCCACTGGCCAGTCTGATCTGCGACATCGGCGGCGGCACGACGGAAGTCGCGGTTCTCAGTCTCACCGAGATCGTGGCCGGCAAGTCGCTGCGCATTGCGGGAGACGAGTTCGATCAGGCGATCATCGACTATCTCAAGCAAAACTTCTCACTGCGGATCGGCGATCAGACCGCCGAGCAACTCAAGATGCGAATCGGCTGCGCGTACCCGCTCGACGAGGAACGAACCGGCGAAGTGCGCGGCATTGACGCGGTCAGCGGCGTCCCGCGCCGGGCGATCATCACCAGCGAAGAGCTGCGCGAGGCGGTGCGCGGTCCGCTGGAGTCGATTCTCAACGGAGTGAAGAGCGTCATCGAACAATGCGATCCCGAACTGGTCGCGGACCTGTCTGACACGGGGATGGTGTTGTCGGGCGGAGGCGCGTTGCTGCCCGGTCTCGATCTGTTCTTTCGCGAGCAACTCGGCATCCCCGTTCGCCTGGCGGCCGATCCGCAACGAACGGTCGTGCGCGGCGCGGCGATCTGCGTCGAACATCTGGCTCAGTGGAAGAGCAGCCTCGAAACCAGTGACGGCAATGTGTGACTGTTCGGTTCGTGTCGAGAAGCAGCGAGTAGGGTGCGTGGAGTCTTCGGAACGCACCGGTTGGGCCGAGGACGGTGCGTTCCGAAGACTCCACGCACCCTACAGCGACTACGTTCTTCGACACGCCGTCACTTGCGCGAGGGTGCTCGGCGTGAGGCGGCAATGTCCTTGTACTCTGAGTTCAACCGCCGCATCCACACGAGGATTCCCAGAATGATGGCGGGGATCGGCGGGAACAGGAGTGCGGCGGCGTAGTAGCCACGCTCGACGGCCCGCACGCTGCGGTCGGATTCGATCTTGCTCTTCTCGATGCTTTTTTCCTTGGCCTGGTTGATCGAGGCTTCCTCGACGGCCACTTTTCGCTGCTCTTCCGCCTGAGCGATCTGCAACAATTGGATGCGCGTCGAGTCATCCAGCGTCTCGTCCTTCTTGATCTTCTCGACCTTTTCGGCGAACCGCTTCTTGGCCTCATCCAGCGCCTTCTTCGCGTCGTCGGTCGCCTTCTGCCGCTCCTTGCTGACGTGGTCGATGAACTTCGAGGTCTGTTCTTCAACCTTCGTCAGCGTGCGATGTTTGGGCCGGCGTTTCCGCAGTTCGATGTAGTTTTTGTCGCCCGCGAGGTAATCGACCGCGTTGAGCACGAACGTCACGTTGTCGAGATTCAGATGGAACTGCTTCCGTTCGCGAACGAAGAAGAACCAGTCCGAGATGATGTCCGCATCGGCCACATAGATGACGTTGATCTTGTCGCCCGGCGCGTTCTTGGGCGAGACGATCTCGGCGGCGATGACGTGCGCGTCCTTGCCCATCACGCGCAGCGGATCGTCGTCGATCTGAATCCCCATGAAGCTGTTCTTGACGAGATCCTTCCAATCCAACAGTCCAGACTTCAGACCCGTGCGCAGCAATGGTGTAAATTCCAGCTTGCTTCCCTCACGCGGTTTGATCGTGCCCGAGAAGAACAAAAACATCTCCTGCAAGCCGCTGGTGACAACACTGTCCGGGTTGAAGGCCCGTTCGAGACCGCTCTTCGGAGTGATGGCCACAATCTCGGGACGCAGCAGTTCGGCGTACTCGGGGTGCAGCGCGAGAGCCGTGTAATCGAAGACGATCTGGTCGTACTTCCATTCAATGCCCAGCGCGTTCACGAGGGAAGTCGCCTTGCCACC
>JAYUFF010000325.1:0-5934 GCA_043738825.1 Schlesneria sp. | reverse complement strand
TCCCCAACCGAAGTTGGGATGGTTCAGGTGGACGATCATCGGCTGCTTGGTCCGCTCACGCTGGGCGATCACGGCGTTGACGTTGTTCTGGATGGTTTCGGTAACGCTGTCGCCACCGAGGGGGGAAAGCGCGTCGCGAATGTTGTGAGCGTTCAGATGAATCGGCAACTTGCCGAACTTGTCGCTGATCTCCTCCCCCTGAATCAGCAGGAACTTGTCCTTCTCGGCCAGCTTGGCGAAGACTTCGTCGAATCGTTTCAGTCGCACTTCCTGTTGCGCCACTTTTGTCACCTCGTTGACCTTCGTCCGTTCTTCGACCCAGCCCTCGGGGAACTGGGCCTTCAGTTTGTCGAATGCCTTGCGGCCTCCCTTGCTCTTGTCGATCTCGACCCAGCGCTCCTTGTTGGCCAGCGTGTTGTGATCGGTGAAGACGAGGAAGTCGTAGGAGTGCTCGCGATACCAGAGGGCGATCATTTCGAGATAGTCGTCATCGTCGCTCCAGTGCGAGTGCGTGTGCATGTTTCCGCGAAACCACTTGAGCGGCCCGGCGGCTTGCAGCGACTCGGCCGCGATCGCTTCTGGTTCGACGGGCCGCGACAGCCCCATAGCCGCCACAATGATCGAGGCGACGATCAATCCCAAGCCGAGCGAGCGGAGACGTGTTGGCATGGTGAGTCCACGAATTTGCGGAAGAACGAAGGGAAATCAACTCGACGTGACCGGCACAGCCTATCCGGCCGGTACAGCCCGACTCCAGTGAAGGCCGAAACTTTACAAACTCATTCATCCGATGCGGTCCTTCGTCCGTTGAGGCGGCTCGTCAATCTAGTGGACAGGGCGTATACTTCGCCCGCACTCGGGAGCAATCCCGAACACTCTTCAACATAAGGAAACTCAGCCATGAGAAGCGGTAATCCGGCTTTGAACGATTCGACCTTTGATTCCTTTCGCGGCCACTACGAGTCCTCGAATGCGATGACCATTACGGGGACGGCCACCAAGACCATGATCCTGCTCGGCCTGTGCATCGGCACGGCGTCGATGACATGGGGAATGGTGGGTGGTCAAAACATGGGAACCGCCATGCCTTGGATGATCGGTGGCATGATCGGCGGGTTGGTGTTTGGTCTCGCCACCGCATTCAAGCCGACATGGGCACCGGTCACGGCTCCGCTGTACGCGCTGGCCGAAGGCCTGTTCCTCGGCGGACTGTCGGCGATGTACGAGTCCCAATTCCACGGCATCGTTTTTCAGGCGCTGATCGCGACGTTTGGGACGACCTTCTCGCTACTGGTCGCCTATCAATTGCGAATCATCAAGGCGACGGAGAACTTCAAACTGGGAGTCTTCGCGGCGACGGGCGGCATCTGCCTGATGTACCTCGCGATGATGGTACTCTCGATGTTCGGTATCAATATGTCGATCATGCGGAGCGGCTGGATGGGGATTGGGATCAGCGTGTTCGTCGTGATCGTGGCCGCGTTGAATCTGGTGCTCGACTTCGACTATATCGAAGAGGCGGCCAAGAACGGTGCTCCCAAATACTGCGAGTGGTACGGAGCCTACGGCCTGATGGTGACGCTGGTCTGGCTGTACGTCGAGATCCTGCGGCTGCTCGCGATGCTGGCCAGTCGACGCGACTGATGAAATGGTGTCACGCACTCAATGCGGTTGTTAGTGGTCTCGAAGTCCGGCTTTTCCGAAAGCCGGACTTCCTTCTGGGACGCGCCCTCCCGGAGAGAAGTCCGGCTAACAGAGCTAAGCCGGACTTCAGGCTCGGCGAAGGAGGTTGCGAATCGTGACGGCTCGATGGACTCAACCGCTGTTGGCGTGTGTAGTCCTCGCCGCGATCGTGTTCGTCGCGCGAGGCCACTCGGACGAGACGCCCTCCAAACCGAAGGCCGCTGAGGCTTCGAGTGAACGAGCGGCCTCAACGGACTCGCCCACGGAAGCCGCTCCACCCAAGAAGCTGTTCAAGGGAAAAGTGGTCAAGGCTCACGAAGCCCTCAAGCGGCGCGGAGTGAAGGCGTACACCGAGGAACTCAAGGATCAAGTCGTCTTGGAAACGAAGGACGAACTGATCCCGATCCTCCCCGACTGGCGTGGCCGCGCGTTCTTTCAGGACGAACGCCTGCGCGATCGCGACGTCGAACTGATCGGCTTTCGCCGCGCGGGACTGCCGTACCTGAACGTCCTGTCGGTCTACACGTTCAATGACAAGGGCCGCCGCCAGTACACGGACTACTGGTGCGACATCTGCTCGATCCCGATGTACGAATTGAAACCGTGTGATTGTTGCCAGGAAGAGATTCGTCTACGCTTCGAGACGCAAGACCTCCCGAAGGACATCGCCCCGAAATGAATCTCGAACTGAACGCCATCGCGTCGGAATTGGTTGAGGATGTGATCGAAGACGCCGAGTCGCTCCGCGTCATCGAACACGACACGCCGAGCGAGGGGCTGCTGCTCGACTTCGGCGTCGATGCCGAAGGTGGCTTGGAGGCCGGGTGTGCCTTGGCCTCGATCTGCATGTCGGGCTTGGCGGATATCACGCTGACACCGGGGCTGTTGGGTGACATCGGCTGGACCTACGTGACCGTGGTCACCGATGCTCCCGTCGCCGCGTGTCTGTTCAGCCAGTACGCGGGCTGGAAGATCAGCGTCGAGAAGTTCTTCGCGATGGGATCGGGGCCGATGCGGGCGGTCTTCGCCAAGGAACCACTCTTCGACAAGCTGTGGTATCGCGAGGAGGCCGAGCAGGTCGTGGGAGTGCTCGAAACTCCCAAGCTGCCCGGCCCCGAAGTCTTTCAGTACATCGCCGAGCAGACCGACGTGGAGCCATCCGATGTCGTGCTGTGTGTCGCGCCGACCTCCAGCATGGCGGGCAACCTGCAAGTCGTGGCGAGGTCGATCGAAACGGCTCTGCACAAATTGCACGAGCTAGGTTTCGACGTGCATCGCATCCGCAGCGCGGTCGGCTCCGCACCATTGTCCCCCGTGGCGAAGAACGATCTCGAAGGTATCGGCCGCACGAACGATGCGATCCTCTACGGAGGCCGCGTCACGCTGTGGGTCAACGGCGACGATGATACGCTCGCGGAAGTCGTGGCCAAGGTGCCGTCCTCGTCCTCCTCAATGTACGGCCAACCGTTTCTGAATGTCTTCGAGGCGGCGGGCCGAGACTTCTACAAGATCGACCCCTTGCTCTTCAGTCCCGCCGAAGTCGTCTTCCACAACATCGACACCGGCCGAGTCCACGTCGCCGGTCGCGTGAACGTCGAAGTGCTGAAGAAGTCGTTCGGGATTGCGTGATTCGTCGTGCATTTGGACGGATCGCGAGGATTTATTGAGTATTGAAAGTGTTCTCGATCTGAACGGGTACAGCGGTTCATATCTGGCGATTATCGAGCCTTGGGGCGAAGAGTTCAGGATCGATACCGACGAGAGATGTAAACTCGTCGCGATCCATCCCAAGTTGCCGGTGTCATTTGAAGTCTCTTGGAACGCAGACGGATTGGTCGTCTGGATCAATCCGCATGGTGCCACATTTGAGTTTTGGCGCGGTGCCAGCAAGGAGTTCTCCATGCCTGTGCCGTGTCTTTAGGCGATTGCCGTCGATGACAGAGAATTTGCATGTTGAACATCGGCATCCTCGCCAGCGAAGGGAGCTGGTACTACCGCGATCTGGAACGAGCGGCCCTCGCGCGGGGACACGCCTGCCAGCGGCTGGAGTTTGAGCGGCTGGTGGCCGGGGTGGGGAAGGATGATTTTGGATTGCGGATTTTCGATTTTCGATTGGAAGACGAAGGCCCTGACTTCGCGTCCTCTCCCAATCAAAAATCAAAAATCAAAAATCAAAAATCCCTTGACATCGTCATCGTCCGCACGATGCCGCCCGGTTCATTGGAGCAGGTCGTCTATCGCATGGATGTCCTGGGACGCCTCGCAGCGGCGGGGACGAAGATCGTCAACTCGCCCAAATCGCTGGAGTGCGCGGTCGATAAGTACCTCACCACGGCCAAACTGCATGAGGCGGGCTTGCCCGTCCCCGAGACTATCGTCTGCGAACACGAAGACGACGCACTGGCGGCGTTCGAGCAACTCGGCGGCGATGTCGTGGTGAAGCCGCTGTTCGGCGCGGAAGGACGCGGCATCGTCCGCGTCAGCGATCCCGATCTCGCACACCGAACGTTTCGCACGCTGATGAGACTCAACGCGGTCCTCTACCTGCAACGCTTCATCGACCACGAAGGCTTCGACGTGCGAGTCCTCGTGCTGGACGGAAAGCCGCTCGGCGCGATCCGCCGCCGCTCGCCGAACGACTTCCGCACCAACGTCTCTCGCAACGCCGTCGCCGAACCGCACGAAGCAACGCCTCGCGAGATCGACTTCGCCCTGCGAGCCGCTTCCGTCACGGGAGCCTTCATCGCCGGTGTCGATCTGCTATACGACCGCGCTGGCAACTGTTATGTCATCGAAGTCAACGCCGTGCCCGGCTGGCAGGCGTTTGCCAAAACGACGGGGATCGACGTGGCGGCGAAGTTCATCGAGAGTCTGGAATCGTAACGGCCGGCTTGATCGTTATACCTCGCGCGGTAGAGGTGAATCGTTCGACGTGCTGGGCGTTGCCCTCAAGGTAAAACGAAGCAAATGCCTCACTTCGTTCCGCGCGAAGTATCGAACCTTGCGGTGAGCCGCGGCTGGGGCTGTCCAAAGAGAGCGGACGCGGCGTGCGAGAGATTTCGAGTGGCGTCGTCACCGGGCCAATGCCTGTTTGAAGCTGGGCAGGATGTCGGGTGGGACCAGCGGCGCTTCGCCGCGCCGGCCCTCTCGATGTTTCAGGATGGTGGGCCGGCGCTCGAAGCGAGTTGGTCCCACCCTACTTTGAAACAGGCGATGGCCCTGGCGTCGTCAGACGGCTGATTGACGGTTCTGGGCCGCGCAGGCACAATCGCCCGTGGTTGTGACGGCTGACCCCGGCTTTCTGTAAGGAGCTTGACCATGCGCCTGATTCCCTTGTTTACCGTCGGCCTCGTCCTGGCCGTGGCCTCGACCGTGTCGGCCGCTCAGATTTCGGGGGAGTACATTGAGGCCCGGACCTGTGATGTCTACACCGGTCCCTGTTTTGCCAACGCCGAAATGGACCTCGCCGGCAAAGAAGCGGTCATGGCGTGGAAGGTCGATGAAGGTGGCTGGAACGGCGTCGCGCTCGAAGGGCTCGCAGTGGCGATCGTCGTCATCTCGGAAAAGACGATGGGGGCGAGCGAGTTCTTCCACATGCACGCCGGAAAAATCTCG
This sequence comes from Schlesneria sp., assembly GCA_043738825.1. Lineage (GTDB taxonomy): Bacteria > Planctomycetota > Planctomycetia > Planctomycetales > Planctomycetaceae > Schlesneria. The sequence goes on along the minus strand of JAYUFF010000325.1, from coordinate 636 downwards.
TCGATCATTCTCGTTGATGACCGCGCGACGAAGGCCCAGCACGACGCACTCGTCGCTTTTGCCAAGCACTCCGCCAAAGAGTTCACGACCGACGTGAAGAAGGTCGTCAAGGCTCCGATCAAACTGGAGAACGACCATCTGTCGGGCAAGGGGACGCTCAGTGCGGGCGATGTGGCGAAGATCGAAACGCGCGGTCTGAAGAAGGGGGACTGCGTCTGCTCGAACGAGGCGATCTTCTATCAGCCGCTCACGAAAGTCAGTGACATCAGCCCGGCCCTGTCGAACACCCTCAGCTTCACGGGCGAGGGCTTCGACCGAACGTGGACGACTCACGGTCAGCGGAATGCGTTCCTGGCAACGTTTCGTCGATAAGGCATTTGTCTTCAAAGTAGCCATCATCGCTCCGCGTGATGAGCCTTGCGGTGAAGACGCTCGATCTCGATTCGGGCTGAGTGTGCGGACTTTGGCAATGGGGTGCCCGGTCTGGAGCAATCGAGCGTCCTGCGTGAAAGGCTCATCACGCGGAGCGATAATGGCTACTTTTCCAGAGCATTCAGAGAGCGATCCGAAGGCTCGACGCGAACTGCATGACTTCTCCATTTCAAACACATTGCTGCGGAGTGACGTTGATGAACC
>JAYUFF010000324.1:0-5942 GCA_043738825.1 Schlesneria sp. | reverse complement strand
CCGATTGTCTCACCAACACACTCTGCGAGGACTGTCATGCCCAAGCTGCCACCGACCAAGAAACCTCCGATGAAACTGCCGACGAGGAAGTGTCTGATCCGGACGCAACCACAACACCCCATGCTCCGATTCCATCCGACTGCGTGGGCCAAGTTGCTGTTCCTGCGTGATCTCGGTGAGACCGAAGTCGGGGGCTTCGGGATTTCCGCCGCTGACGATCTGTTGCTGATCGAGGACTTCGTGCTCGTGCGCCAGCACTGCTCGGTCATCACGGTCGCATTCGAGGACGAGTCGGTCGCCGAGTTCTTTGATCGGCAGATTGACGAGGGCAGAAAACCCGAGCAGTTCGGGCGAGTCTGGATTCACACGCATCCCGGCGACTCGGCCCAGCCCAGTTCCGTCGATGAAGAGACGTTCGCGCGGGTGTTCGGCCGCAGTGATTGGGCCGTCATGGCGATCGTCGCCTGCGGCGGCGACACGTTCGCGCGATTGCAGTTCCCTGCGGGACCGAGCGGCTCACTGAATTTACCGCTCGCCGTCGATTACCGGCGGCCGTTCACCGGCAGCGACCACGAGGCATGGGCCAGCGAATACCTCGCCAACGTCCAGCCAGTTCACGACCTCATTTTCTCGGAGTCACCATGCCTCTCGATCCCGTCACACGCCGTAGATTCTTCACGAACCTACTCACCGCTGGAGTTGGCGGCGTGGCCCGAATGGTGACTTCGACCGCCTCCTCGCCTCCGCTCCCGCCTCCACAGCGGGCCTGGGTCATCGCGGAGGTGGGCTGGGAGTACAACGACGAGTTCACGTATGCCGAGGGTGCGTTCCCGCGCACGCAACTGTTCTTCGAGAAGGCACACGCGGACACCGAATGCCAACGACTCTGCACAGAGTTCTTCACCGCCGAAACACCGGCCGAATTTGAAGCCGATTTCACGACCTACTTCGATGAAGCGACGCATCGTGATTTCGATGAGCACACCGTCACATGGGAGGCCCTGCGCGAGCGAGGCTTTCCCGATCCGTACTACGTGCTGGAACTCGATGCGAACGAATTGCGAGGTGCCTCATGAGCAACCCGCTCGTTCACGCCGAGCGATCCGCGAAGAGGTGGGGTGGTACGGCTCAAGACTATCTCGCCCTGCATCAGTGGTTCGATTCCACCAAGGGACATCTCCCTGACAACCGACATCGCATGCTGCTCCACAACAGTTTCGGAATCCTGCTCGCCGAGCAGGTCTTCGGTCCGAGTATTCAGAACAGTGCTGGCCGTCGCGCCTTCACCCGTGATCTGGCATCACAACACATCCTCGAAGACCTCGGGTTTATTCCCACCGTCGCCGAGTGCCTCGGTGAATTGCCCCTCCGACCGTGGATGTCTGGCAGCCGCCAGATACTCGCGACATCACACTCGCGGCATTCACTTCCCATCACCCCCGAACCTCTCGGAGACCCCGATGACTGATCGCTTTTCTCGCCAACACGACCTCGTCCCCTCGGACAAACTTCAGGCTCTCACGGCCACCGTCATCGGCGTCGGTGCCATCGGCCGTCAAGTGGCCCTCCAACTCGCCGCTCTCGGAGTTCAGCAGCTTCGACTCATCGACTTCGACAACGTCGAAGAGACCAACATCACCACGCAGGGCTATTACACCGGCGACCTCGGTACTCCCAAGGTCTCGGCCACCGCCAAGGTCATCCATCACATCGATCCCATGATCACAGTGGCCACCATTCCCGATCGGTTCCGCCCGCGCCAAGAGACCGGCGAGGCGGTCTTCTGCTGCGTCGATTCCATCGCCACGCGGGCCGCGATCTGGCGCGCCGTCCACAAGTCCTGCTCCTTCTGGTGCGACGGCCGGATGTTGGGCGAAGTCCTGCGCATTCTCAGTGCCGCAGACCCTCGCAGTCGCGACCATTACCCAACGACGCTCTTCGAGCAATCCGAAGCTCAAGCCGGTGCCTGCACCGCCCGCAGCACCATTTACACAGCCAACATCGCTGCGGGGTTCATGCTCCATCAGTTCACCCGCTGGCTGCGTGGACTGCCGGTCGAACGCGATCTGACGCTCAACCTGCTGGCCGGTGAGTTGGCCATCGCGTGAGAAACTGCTGCGAGCGGATCGCACAGTCACCGTTGAAACTCGTGACTTGCCGGCGGTCAACAACACGACTCTCCACACACGCGGGGCTGAGTTTTCTCGGCCCCGTGTTCTCTTTGCTGTCCTCACAGGAGATGCCTGATGTCTCGTCCCGTCTTCCGACGATCTTGGATGAACCGTCGCCGTTATCGCTCTCTGATGTTGCGACGCCCTGTTTCTCGATCGACTCCGTCCGTGCCACTCCGGGTCTCGGCTCGACGTTCTCCCCGCGTCACGAATCAGCCACCCCCACCTCAACTGCATGACCGCAAGGGGCGTGTCGCCATCGGTCTGACGCTCGCCATCCTCTCGTTCCCCCTCATGGCGAGTTGCGATCGCACACCCAAACGACCGGCTCCCACAAACCCGCTGCCCAACAAGCCGGTCCCCACCAAACCAACACCACCGGCCAGGCCGGGACGAACCATCACCTTTCAGGGACTCGACAACGACTTCCGTGGCTCAACCACAGTCCTGCCGGATGATCGAGTCATTCATCACAAGGAACCACCATGAAGGAATACACCACTCGAATCCTCCGATACATTGGAGCCGTCCTGTTACTCGGAATGCTCGTGCTCGCAGCGCTCGGCATCGGGGCGCGCCTTGGGTCGCGGCAGCACATCGCCACCCAAGCCCGCTCGCTCGGTCCCACTGTTTCGCACTTGGAACGCATCGGGGAACTCGCCTCCGCACGCATCCACGTCACCGACATCCTGATGGCCGACGGCGAGGGCTTTCGCGGGGCGTGGCTCGTCAAGGGAGACGCCCTGCTCGCGTGCGATGTCTCCCGCCCGAAGATCCTGAACCTCAACCCGACCGCTCGAACTGCGACGCTGCGCCTGCCGCCGCTCCGGGTCACCTCGGCCCGCGTCGATCACACCAAGACCAAAACCTGGAGCGTCGAAAAGAAGAGCTGGCTCCCCTGGACCTGCGGCAACCAAAGTGTGTTCCGCGACGCCGCGATGCATCACGCTCAGCAACTGATCGAGACCACAGCCTCGTCCAGTCAGCACCTCGAACCGTCTAAAGCCCAGGCCGAACTCCTCATCGGCAGGATGTACGAACTCATGGACTGGAAAGTCACCGTCGAATGGGAATAGCGACTGGGCCGGTTCGCAGTATCTGCTCAGCCACCTGTGGTCCGCATCGATCGGCCAACCGAATCGCCTTCCTTGGCCTGCCTGTCATGAGTGTCCATCAACTGCGAATCGCTCGCCCCAACGTGACCACAATGACAGCGCGCATCCGAGCGCGGTTGAGGTCGATTCCTGTGATGGAACGTTGACCAATGAACTCTCGCTCGAACCAACGGGATCGACACGATGCGTCCCTGCCGGCCAATGAATGGTCGTTTGCTGGTGATATACTTCCGTTCCACCGAGAACCAGGGAGGAATGTTAATCCACCTCTCGTCCCGAGACGTTGACAGTCTCGTCTTGAAACTCCTCAATCATTGATGACCGTGTTCGAAGGGCGAAGAACTCACTATGCCTCATCGACTCCTGAATGAACGACTTGCCGCACGGGGGGTTCAGCCCGTCCATGTCCCACCCTCTTGGCAGAATCCGGCCTGTTTGGAAGGGGGCGTTTATTTCATTATTCCGTCATCGCTCTGGGACTCGGTCATTCTGAAAGTCGGCCGTAAGAGTTTTGCCGAGAGAGACGTGCAGCGTGAGGCCGAGATTTCCCAAGCGGCAGGAGAGCGCATGAACAACATCGCGATTCAACGCGGGGCCTTTGTCACCTATGCCGACCTCGCTCCGATGGCTCCCGTCGTCCTAGATGCCGCCGCCGCGAAAATCCTGGGGAAGAATTCGACGCAGATCAAGATCTTGGCGCGTCGAGCGACGGAGCGGCTGGCCGCGATTGATGGCCCACGGCGAGGGTATCTGGGGTGGCTGCTCACCAATCCGAAGTTTCTCGACGAGCACGATGCGCTGCTCCTACAGCACGGCTCGGAAATTTGTCGCCAGGGATTTCCACAGCCGTTACTCACTTCCAGTCGGTTGCCGGAAGGGGTGACTTCGGCCCCGGTGGACTGGGTTGAGGCATGTCGCCGATTCTATGTCCGCTGGCGTCTGCAATCGCTGGTTCTGCCTGACTTGCCGCTGCCCCTGCCGTTCATGATCCCAGATGTCACCACCCCCGTGGGAAAGACCCAGCAGGAGGGGGTGGTTTCCGCTTCGATTCCTGACATTTATCCGACGCGCGGTCGAGGACTGATGGATGAAGTGATCGAAGATGGACTCCGTGGGCAAGGCACTCCGGAACATCTGCTCGAATGGTTTCAGATCGTTCGACAATCCAGCACGGGCAAGAATGTCATTCCGATGTATGACCGCTGGTTCCGGCTCCAGCACTATTGGCGATTGCTCCACCGAAGGTATCCCGAATCGCTGCGCCGCAAGAAAAGGCGATTGATTGAAGCCTTTATCGACTTCCTGGACATACGCATCGACACCCTCAAAGCGGATCTGCGACGCATCTCGATCCGGCTCGGTTCTGGCTGGGAACAACGATTCGCCGCTGGGCCGTAGCGTCTTCCGACTCAAAGAAAGAGTGAGAGTGCTGACAAGCACTCTCACTCTTTTATCTCTCGCGATTGCGGTTCCATATGCCTCCGGCCCTTGCCCCGGAGTTCTATGCCTTGTCGCGAGAGAATCCATGACCACGTCTTCAACCGACGCTGATGGTCTGACCGTCGAAGAATACGCGCGCCGAACTTCTCTGTCCATCAGCACAGTAAGACGGCGCATCAAGGACGGCACATTGCCTTCTTGGCAACCCGGCGGTCCGGGCACGCGTCTGCTGCTGCCGGTCACCAGCTTGCCGTCCCATCAAACAGCGGTGGCTACGGCCACACCTCTCACCGGAAAAACTTCCGGCTCTCAATCCACCGTGAGGCCCACGCGACTTTCGGGGCCTCCGCCTCGTTGGAGGCGGGCCACCTGAATGTGATTCGGAGCTTCCCCGTACATCGTTGAAAGGCTCAATGACAGATGCCCAAACCCACCAAGAAGGAAGAAATCCAAGGGCGTTACTTTCGTTGGCTCCTGGGCCAGCGGAATGGCGTCTATTTTGCCGACGGTCGTTCCAATCAACCATCCCTCGGTCGGCAGTCTCTGGGGACGCGAGGCAAATCCGAAGCGCTCCTCGCCATCGAACAGCTGGATCTCACGATGGCCGTCAATCAGGGATTGGCTGACGCTGGCTTGTTGAAGACCGAAGCTCATCAAATTCTCACGTGGGCGGAAGGACGAAAGCTCTACGAATGCTTCGTCAAGCGACCCCGGATTTCCGGTAGTGTCTTAGCAATGCGTTGCAAAAGTTGAGGGGCCGGATTGTACCGGCCCCTCTTTCATTTCATCAGTGCTTAGCTGACTCTTCGATCAGTTCTCGGATGGTCCAGACGTGATCGGCCAGCCCACTCGCCATTGCGGGCGTTTCCTTCAACGTCATGTGCTTGCGACCATAGTTGTAGTAGGCAAACCACAAGGCCAGAGCGGCTTCATGGTTCGCCCATTTCTTGCTGAAGCCGTTCGTCAACCGCGTGAACCGTCGCACGCCCATGCGGATCGACAGGTTCTGCCGCTCGACGAACGACGTTGAAGCCCGGTCGAACTTTGGCGAACCGATTATCTCTTGGTACTCCGTCTTCGTCACAATCGGCGGAGAGTACCGACGCTGCTCTGCGAGGCCTTCCTTGCCATAGACCTTTATCAGTTGGCTGAAATCAACTCGCGAACCGAACGTGTCGGGAATCACTTTCTTGTACGGGGCGAATCCGTCTGTCGT
>JAYUFF010000323.1:0-2246 GCA_043738825.1 Schlesneria sp. | reverse complement strand
TCAACTCGGGAACGAAGAACGCGTGTTGAACGTCATCCGTCCGCAGCGTGATCTCGACGGGACGACCCGAGGGAGTGTGCAATTCGTTGACGGTGTAGATGTCGTCCGGCTGGGGCTTCGGATTCAGCGGCTTTCCCTTGGCGGGGTAGCGGATGCGCCACTCGAACTGCCGTGCCGTGACCTCGGCAATCGGCTCGGGCCTCACAAATTCCCCCTGAGCATTCTTGATCGCCCCCTTGATCCGGAACTGCGCCCAGACATCCATCTGATAGAGGGCGATGAACAGCAGGACGCCCGACGGCACGATCGTCCAGATCACTTCCAGACTGTGGCTGCCGTGCGAGAACAGCGACTTCTCTTCCGCTTTGATCGTCGCACCTCGCCACAGCACATATCCCAGCACCGCCTGAGTTGCGATGAATGTCACGGCGACAATCACCATGATCATGTAGAACAGGTCGTCGATTCGCTTGCCGATGGTGGAGTGCGCCAGGCCGTCACCGGGGAACCACCAACCCAAGGCCGGTGAGAGCCACGACACGACCACGATGATCACGGCCGTCAGCATGAAGAACAATGACCAGAACTTACCCACGACATCCGCCTTCACTGAAAACCAACCTTCGACTCCACACTAGCCCGAAGCGTGAACGAAGGAATCGTTCACAGTCCCTCGCTCACGCTTCGGGTTAGTGTGGGTGAAACAATTCCCACCGCCCGCCTCACTTCGCCGCCGAAGTCTCCGTGGCCGCCACGTGTCCACCCGCATTCGTCTTCGTAGACTGAGACGACTGATACTGGATGCTCATCGCGTAGTTCACAACATCCCAAATCTCTTCATCTTTGAGAGCCGTCTTGCCGAAGCCCGGCATCGGCGTCCCCTTGATCCCCGCGTAAACGCGCCGGAACACATCCACCGGGCGACGGCCACCGCGATACTGACCCAGCGTCAGGTTGCGAGGCTGGAGAATGTTGCCCCACGCATCGTGCAGGCCGCGCCGAGGATACAACTTCTCTGAACCCGGCTTCTTCCAGAAGTCTTCCGTCGCCGCGCCGTCACCCTTCCCGAGCATCCCGTGGCACGTGTAGCACTTGGTCTTGTCCGACATGTACAGCAACCGACCTCGTTCGCGTGATGCCGCATCGTCGGCGACTCGCGGAACCGAAGGAACAATCACATTCGCCGCATCGTCTGCATTCGTCCAGGCATTGGCGAGGAACGTGGCCGTATCCTCGACCGCCGTTTCCATTTCTTCCTTCTGATACTTGGCGAAGGCTTCACGAGCATCTTTCATCGCCTGACCAGGCGTCAGCTTTTCCGGCTTTTCTCCGGCCTGCTTGGCCGCTTCGGAATTGGCCGCCGCCTTCTTCACCGTATCGTCTACCGAGTCCTGAGAGAAATCCGCCAGATCGTCGTCGGTTCGTTTTTCAAACTCACCACGCACCGACAACCAGCGGACATATTCGACCACCGATTTCGTTTCCGCTTCGCCGAGCAGCAGGAACGACGGCATATAGGTTCCCGGAATCCCGTACTTCACGATGCGATGCAGATCGTATCGACTGACCTTCTCAGCCGCGAGAGTCGAGGTGAACTTGAAGACTCCGAGCCGATAGTCGCGAGGGCGAGGATACAGATACTGAGCCGTCGGCCCCGCTCCGTCACCGCTCACGCCGTGACAGTGCATGCAGTTCTTCATGTAGACCGCGCGGCCCTGCTGCAACGTCCGACCAAAGCCAACCACGAACGTGTCGCCCGGCGTGGGAACCGGTTCCGCCGAGCCTGACCATTGGAGTTCGTTCGTCTTGGAGTTGAATGCCGCCACCGTATCGGCAGCCGTCTTCTCGCCCGCTCGCGGTCCCGTCAGCCACAGCAGCGGCAGCCCGCTTGCAACCTTGCTCGCATCACCCTCAAAGGCCGCTACCACAGTCTTGGCTGCGGACTTCGCACCTTCAGCGGGAGCGGAAACACTCCCCTTCGCACCGCCGTAAGCAACCGGGAACCGTTCCCACCCGACTAATTTGTGCGGCGTGCCGAAACGCTCTTCGAGCGTGTTCACCATCGCCTTTTGAGCGACGGGAATCAGCTTCTGAGTGCTGTCGCGGTACTGGAACTCGGCCTGCGGTCCCTGACCGCAACCCGCCAGGCCACAAGCCACGCCGAGCATCATCCAGCAGGCAATCTGCCGGGATGAGGTCGTCGCCGATTGAAGATTTGAATTGTGACGAAACATCGTGAACACAAC
>JAYUFF010000322.1:0-2249 GCA_043738825.1 Schlesneria sp. | reverse complement strand
CCGCTTCTGCGCGAGACTGCTGCGCGAACACGGCCGCGCCGTCGGATTGCAGCCGAACTTTTCGATCTACGACACCGGCGATCAGCAACAACTCATCAAGCAGGTGTTGCACGATCTGAACTTCGATACGGCTCACTTTCCCGCGAACAAGATCGGGGCGAGAATCAGCCAGGCCAAGAACGAACTGCTCACGCCTCAACTGTACGTCGCGCGGTATGGCGAGGGGATCGGAACGCACCTCGAAGCGGTCGTGGCCAAGATCTATCCGGCCTATCAGAAGCGGTTGCTCGAAGCGAACGCGGTCGATTTCGACGATCTGCTGGTTCACGTCGCGCTGCTACTCGCCGAGCAGGACGAGTTGCGTGCGGAACTCGACCAACGCCATCGCTTCATCCTGGTCGATGAGTATCAGGATACAAATCAGGCGCAGTATCAGATCGTCGCCGCGCTGTCGCAAATCGAACCGAACCTGTGCGCGACAGGCGATCCCGATCAGTCGATCTACGGCTGGCGCGGGGCGAGGATCGAGAACATCTTGCGGTTCGAGCAGGACTTTCCCGACGTGGCGCTGATCCGGCTCGAAGAGAACTTTCGCAGCACGCCAGAGATTCTGAAGACGGCCGACGGACTGATCGCACACAACGTCCATCGCAAGGCGAAGCGACTCAAGACCGACAACGTCAGCGGCGAGCCGGTCGAACTGCGGCTGTTTCGCGATGGGCAGCACGAGGCGAGCAGCATCGCCAACGAAATCTCGGCGCTGGTCGAAGCGGGCGAGCGGCAGTGGAAGGACTTCGCGATCTTCTATCGCGTCAATTCGCTGTCCCGTTCGTTGGAGACGGCCCTCGCGCGGCAGAAGGTTCCGTATCAGATCGCCGGCGGCGTGGCGTTCTATGAGCGGGCGGAGATCAAAGATTTACTCGGCTATCTGCGTCTGATCGAGAACCCGCAGGATCGCGTCGCCTTCATGAGAGTCGTCAACACGCCAACGCGCGGGATCGGAAAGAGTTCACTCGACAAGCTCGTCCGTTGGGCCGACGGCACGGGAACGGGACTGCTCGACGCAGCGAGGCATCCGGGTCAAGTCCCCGATCTCCCCAAGAAGGCGGCCGTCCAACTGAGGGCCTTCGCGGCACTGATCGATGAGTTCACCGAGATGAGCGGCGGGCCTGCGGCATCGAGCAGAGGGTCAGCGACATCGAACAGCGGGCCTGCTCCTGTCCCCTCTCCCCCGTCTTCGGGGGAGAGGGTTAGGGTGAGGGGGCCGGACGATGAAGACGCTCTCCGCGTGGAACACGTTCTCTCCTCTGACCCTCAACCGTCCACCGAAAGACCCCCTCACCCTAACCCTCTCCCCCACAAAGCTGGGGGCGAGGGGACAGGAGGGTCGGTCGAAGCCCTGCTGCAACTGATCTTGCGGCGAACCGGATATCTGCGGCAGTTTGAAGCGTCCGATGAGGACGACATCCAGCGGCTCGGCAACATCGACGAACTGGTCAGCGCGGCGCGGCTGTTCGACGAGCAAGAGCCTGACGGCGATGAACCGTCGTCGCTGGCGGGCTTTCTGGAAACGGCGAGCCTCGCGCAGGACATCGACTCGCTGAATGAGACGACCGGCGCGGTGACGTTGATGACCCTGCACGCGGCCAAGGGATTGGAGTTTCCCGTCGTCTACCTGATCGCCGTCGAACAGAACCTGATCCCGCACGAGCGATCGCTGCGCGAGAACGATGCCCGGCAACTCGAAGAGGAGCGACGCTTGCTGTTCGTCGGGATCACCCGCGCCGAGGAGAAGCTCGTGCTGACTCACACCGTGCGCCGCGAGATTCACGGGCGCAGCCTGAGTACCATTCCGAGCGACTTCCTCGCAGAGCTGGCCGTTGAAACACGCGACTGCACGGGCGCGGAGGACTTCCGGTTTGGAGACTCAAACGACGACGACTTCGGTGCGGGCTCGTTCGACGCGCACGAGGCCGGTCACGACGACGATGCCTCGTTCGACCGCCAGTCGTTCCTCGACGACAGCCGTTCGCGCGCCGAACCGAAGCGCGGACGGAAGAGCTTCGATCTACCAGGCCGCTCGCTGCCGAGCGGCCTGCGTCTCACCACGGGTGCGGCGCTGGAGGCGGGAACGAAGCAAGGATTCGAGTTGCCGCTGGGCTTTGCCGTTGGGATGCAGGTCCGGCACCCACGCTACGGTTTGGGGACGGTGATCGAAACGAGCGGCCTCGCCAAAAATCGAACGGTCA
>JAYUFF010000321.1:0-5957 GCA_043738825.1 Schlesneria sp. | reverse complement strand
TGTGGTCCTCGGCGGACCCGAGGTCAGTTACGAGACCGATCAGCAGGAAATCGCGCGGCTCGCCGATTATGTCATCACCGGTGAGGCCGATCTGGCGTTCGCGGCGCTGTGCCGGGAATTGATGAGTGGGGGACAAGGGGACAAGGGGACGGGGGGACTGAAGAAAGACACCGATTTGACTTCCGACTCTTTCCCCCACTCCCCTTGTCCCCTTGTCCCCCGCTCCCTCATCCACGCGCCGGTTCCGACTCTGACCGACCTCGCGTTGCCATACGACCTCTATTCAGACGAAGACATCGCGCAGCGCGTACTCTACGTCGAAGCCTCGCGCGGCTGTCCGTTCACGTGTGAGTTCTGTCTGTCGGCGCTCGACATCCCCGTCAGACAGTTTTCGCTCGAACAGTTCCTCGCCGCGATGGAACGGTTGCTCGAACGAGGAGCCAGGCAATTCAAATTCGTGGACCGGACGTTCAACCTCAACCTGCGAGTCAGTCGTGCGATCCTCGACTTCTTTCTTCAGCGCTATCAGCCGGGGATGTTCCTGCATTTCGAGTTGATCCCCGACCGACTGCCCGACTCACTGAAGGAGTTGATCGTGCAGTTCCCTCCCGGCGCTTTGCAGTTTGAGGTCGGCATTCAGACTTTCAACGACGACGTTTCCAATCTCATCAGCCGTCATCAGGACAACTCGCTCGTCGAGCAGAACCTGTCGTGGCTGAGAGACCACACGTCGGTTCACGTTCACGCAGACTTGATCGTTGGTCTGCCGGGCGAATCGCTCGACAGCTTCGCGGCGGGATTCGACCGGCTGGTGAGGCTCGCGCCGCACGAGATTCAAGTCGGCATCCTCAAGCGACTGCGCGGCACGCCCATCGTTCGGCATGACGCCGAGTGGCAGATGGTCTACAGCCCGCATCCGCCCTACGAAGTCCTGCAAACAAAACTAATGGACTTCGCCACGATCCAAGAACTGCGTCGCTTCGCGAAGCATTGGGATGCGGTCGCCAACAGCGGAAACTTTGTCGAAACAGTGCCGCAGATTTGGTCAGAGGTCAGAGGTCAGAAGTCAGAGGTCAGACGGGAACAAGTCTTGGGCGTCAGCCCTCTTCATTCTTTCGGAGCGGGGCGGCGTGAGTCCCCTGGTTTTTTGACCAACTGCGCACCCTCGCCCTTCGCCGAGTTCCGTCGTCTCTCGTCATGGCTCTTCGCGCGCGAGGGCCATTCGCACGGCATCTCGCTCAGCCGACTGGTCGAACTGTTGTTCGAGTACCTCACCGCCGCACGCGGTTTTACGCCGCACGATGTCGCCGCGGCGATGTGGCGCGACTACCAACGTGGCGGCCGGAGTGACAAGCCCGCGTGCCTGAAGCCGTTCATCGACGAAGCGGCTCTCGTGGAGAAGTCGCGTCCAGTAGCAGCCGGTCGCAGTCCCAAGCGGCAGGCGAGACATGTGGCGGCAACGGTTCTTGGTGATCCGACAACACAGTAGAGCGCATTTCAAAGCTCGATTCGCAACACTAGCCCGACGCGCGAGCGAGGGCTTCGGATGGATTGAAGGTTCAGCCCTCGCTGGCGCGTCGGGCTAGTTTGGGAATGCTCTGCGAGATCCGGGTCGATACCACTTTGTTCCAATCAAGGTATTCACGCGCACCATGAAAACGCTGCTGCTGCTTCGGCACGCCAAGTCGAGCTGGAAAGACCTCTCGCTCGCGGATCACGATCGGCCACTGAACAAACGCGGTCGAAAAACCGCTCCCCGGATGGGACGGTTGATGCAGGAGACCGGCCTGCGTCCCGATCGCGTCCTCTGCTCGACGGCCACGCGCGCCCGAGAAACTCTGCAACTCATGCTGACCGAGTTGGGCAAGAGTGTGCCGGCGACATTTTATGCCGAGTTGTATCACTGCGATGTCGCTCAACTCCTCGGCGTGCTGCGCGAGGTGCCCGAACCGGCCGCGAGCGTCCTCGTCGTCGGACACAATCCCGATTTGGAGTTGTTCCTCGAACACGTCACCGGTCAATCCGAACGGTTTTCCACCGGAGCACTCGCTCGAATCGAGTTTGACATCGCGGCCTGGACGGAACTGACAGATGCCACTCGCGGAACGTTGGTGTCCGTCTCACGACCTCGCGAAATCACCTGAAGTCCGGCTTTTCCAAAATCCGGACTTCTCTCCGCACGGCAATCTCCCAGAGAGAAGTCCGGCTAACAAAGCTAAGCCGGACTTCAGCCATGTCCGTTCTTGCCCCCTCGCACCCCGCTCGTTTGTCCGCATTGGTGGGCGGTCGCTAGAATCCGGCCACAACTCGTCAGACGCTTGGCCCCTCGAAGCAGACTTGATCTCGAACAGGAATCAGCGACATGGACTTTCCGGTTTGTCCCGCATGCGGTCAGTCGGTCCTGGATGACGACGTCGAAGACTGCCCCTTCTGCGGCTCGTCGATGACGGCCAAGCCGGGGGCCAAGCCCGCCGCGCCGAAGCCCGTGGTTGGCGCGAGTGCCAAGCCGGGCGCGGTCCCCTCCAAACCGGGACTGGCGGCGACCTCGAAACCGACTGCGACTGGCCAGGGAACCTCGGCGAACAAGCCTGGAAGAGGCAAGGCCGGCGCGGCCGACGACTTCCCGTTCGATGCCGATCTCCCCGCGAACAAGTCCGCGATTCAGGCGATGCCCAACCCGACCAAGCAGCGCTCGTTGAAGGTCATCTGCCCGATGTGCGAAACGGCGGGATACGTCCCGCCGACGGCGGCCGGTCAGGAAGTGAAGTGTGCCAACACGAAGTGCATGATGCCGGTCTTCAAGGTGCCTGCCATCGTGGTCGAGGCACCGCCGCCGCCACCCAAGAAGAGCAACCTGCTGCCCATCATCGGTCTGGCAGTAGCCGTGCTGATCGTGGGCGGTTTGGGAATCTTCGTGCTGCCCGGACTGCTCGCCAGCAAACCGAAGCCGCCGGGAATGTCGGACGAGGACAAGGCGCTGCTGGCCGAGATGGCGAAGGGCAACTCGGGCACACCCACGACCTCGACGAAGACGACTCCCGCGAATACCACTCCCGCGAATACAGCGACGACGCCCGGCACCGCAAAGAACAGTGGCACCAGCCCCGCTCCGAAGTCAGCCGAGGCCGCCATCGCCGAAACGCTCAAGCAACTGAACGAGGCGTGCTTGATCGGCGATCGGCGTCAGCGCAGCAAGCCGTACTGTCGGCAACTCGCGGCCGAAGCGAACGTCCTCGTGGGTGATGCCGCCGCCGCGCGTGAACATCTCGCGCAGTTGATCGTGGTCGGGAAAGACGTGCCGTACTACCGGGTCGTGCCGAACCTCGAACTGTTCTGGAACGAGTGGTCGGCGGGTGACAAGGCCGCCGCCGGCAAGTCGCTCGACGCCGCAATGGCCGACGCGCCGAAGATTCCGAAGTTGGGACGCAATCAACTGGAGATCGCGGGCCGACTGGCGGCGGCTCTCGCAGCCGGAGGTCGCATTCCGGCTGCGCTGGCGGTACTGCAAGGCCATTCATCGGCGGAGGCCGACGGCCAGCTTGCGGCTCACGTCCAGATGGCCACCGACGGACGACTGGCTCGCTTGACGAACACTCGCGCGGTGCTGCCGTGGTCGGCTCCTCAAGCCGTGGCGGCGACCGCCACTCTCGTCGCGCGAGGCCAACTGGCTGCCGCGCGCGATTGGTCGGCCGCGCAACCGAACGAGGAGGCGAAGTCCGAGTGCCTGGCCATCTGGGCCGAAGGGGCCGCGCGCAGGCAGGCTCAACCCGGCTCGGCCGACTCGAATCCAGAGATCGTCGCTGCGGTGCAGGGCCTCGCGCCGCCATTGGCCGCGCGGGTCTGGGCGCGCGCCGCGTACGGTCGCTTTGCTGCGAAAGACGCGGGCGGAGCGACGGCCACTTTGAAACTTGCCCGCGAGCGGTTGACGACGGTGGCCGTGTCGTCCGAGCCGACGATGCCCGAGATCAAACAGACGCTGAAGTTCACGGTGCCCGCACCGGCTCCGCTCGTTCAGGCCGCAACGGCCGCCGCCGAAATCGCGCTCGTGCAGACGCTGTTGCCCGGCTCGCTGACGGACGCCGAAGTCTCGCTCGAACTGGCCCTTCAATTCGCGCGGGGCCTCGCGCCCGGTTTGCCCGCCGTGTCGCAGCGTTCAAATGAGGCGGAGCAATTGGGGGCGAGCGGCTTGCTCGGCTTGCTCAAACGCGAGTTGAAATTGAAGACGGACGACGAAGCTCGGCTGGCCGTAAGCAGGTATCGTCGCGCCCTGACCGACATCACAGACGCTGCGCGCCAGCGGCTGGAATTGCAGACGCGGCTCCTGTCGCGCTTCGCCGATGCTGGCTTGAAGGACAAGGTCTGGATCGTCGTCAGCTCGCGCAGCGCCGAGTCCGACGCGAGCCTGCGCGACGATTTCCTGGCCTCGCCGCTAGCGGGTGAACTGCTGGAGATCTTTCACGGCACCGAAACCGCAAAGGCGATTCAAGGCGCACTGTCCGCCACCGCGACTCCGAAGCGACCCGACGTGGCGGCCTTGCGAGAACTGCTGAAGAAGGGCGACGCGCAGGGAGCGGCCGAGTTTATCGCGGGCCTCGATGCCCAATCGGGTCGCCGCGACGAGTTGACTCTGACAATGGCGACGTGGCTGGCCACGACGGACAAACTGGACACGGCGCTGCAATTCATCGGTCGGCTGGACGACATCGTGCTGCGTGAGGAGGCGTATCGTCTGACGGCGGGCCTCGCCGCTCAACGCGGTCACGCGGTGGCCCTCACCAAGCAGATCGGCCTCGCCAACCAAGCCACCGAACGGGCGGCACTGTGTCGCGGCTTGATCGGTGGCCTCAAGCAAGCCGCCGTGACGGACGACCTGCCTGAACCCGCCGCCGCTCCATAATTCCACGGTGAAGGTTCGGGGAGAAAGATTGAGTGCCAAGTGAAAAGTGATCAGTGCCAAGTGCAAAGTGGGAGCGAAGCCGACACTGTTCCAACCGCGAATTGCTGACCTGCTGTTAGTCGTCGCGCCTCGCTGGGCGACGGATAAGAACGCCTTTCATTTTGCACTTGGCACTGATCACTTTTCACTTTGCACTCATCCCCATCACATGAATCGTCACCGTAGAAATAAAGTGGACCGTTCATGCCGCAACTGACTCTGCTGCGACAGGCTCACCCGCTGGCGGACCCGCGCGAACAGGTACGGGTGCTCGAACGAGGTGACACGCTGGCGCGTTTCGATCAGACGTTGCGGCAGCATGGCCTCGCGCCGTTGGCCTCGACGAGCCTCGACGTGTTGCAGGTCAATGTCGGACGCTTGTGCAATCAAACGTGTCGGCACTGCCACGTCGATGCCGGTCCCGACCGGCGCGAGATCATGTCGCAGGACGTGATGCGGGCGTGCCTCGACGTGCTGAAGAGGCATCCGTTTTCGACGCTCGACGTGACCGGCGGTGCGCCCGAGATGAACCCGCACTTCCGCTGGTTCGTTGCGCAGGCGCGGCCGCTCGTCTCGCGCATCATCGACCGCTGCAACCTCACCATTTTGCGGGCCAATGGATTCGATGATCTGCCCGAGTTTCTGGCCGAACACCGCGTCGAGATCGTCGCATCGCTGCCGTGTTACCTCGAATCGAATGTCGATGCGCAGCGCGGTGACGGCGTCTTCGCGAAGTCGTTGGAGGCACTCCGTCGATTGAACGGCCTCGGTTACGGACAGCCGGGCAGCGGGTTGGTCCTCAACCTCGTCTACAACCCGCTCGGCCCGTCGCTGCCTCCCGATCAGGCCAAGTTGGCCGAGACCTATCACCGCGAGCTGGCCGCGCGTTACGGCATCGTTTTCCACGAACTGTTCGCTCTGGCCAACCTGCCGATCAGCCGGTTCCTCGACGACCTGCTGCAATCGGGTCGGTACGAGCAGTACCAACAGCAACTGATCGAGGCGTTCAACCCGGCCGCCG
>JAYUFF010000320.1:0-2252 GCA_043738825.1 Schlesneria sp. | reverse complement strand
CGGCGATGTTCTCGGTCATCGAGCGAGCCGTCCAATCGGCGGCCAACATGGCGCGCGACAAACAGCGCGGCCAGAAGAATCTCTTCGGCGGAGACGACGACGACGAACAGGCCGCCGCCGGAACAGCCGCCTCACCCACCAATCTGCCCGACATGGCCGAGTGGTCGGATCGCGATAAGCTGGCGTTCGAGAAGGAGGCCCTCGGCTTCTTCCTCACCTCGCATCCATTGGCCGAGCATGGCGAGATCATCAAGCAGTTCTCGACTCACGAAGCGAAGCAACTCGCCGAGATGAACGATGGTGAGCAGGTGATCCTCGGCGGCATGGTCTCGTCGATCAAGAAGGCTCAGACCAAGAAGCCGAGCCGCAACGGACACTCCAAGTACGTCAACTTTGACTTTGAAGACCCATCGGGCGTCGTCCGCTGCATCATGTGGCCCGAGGAATTCTCGCGACTGGGCGAGAAGGTCGAACCCGAACAGATCCGCTTCCTCCGCGGCAAGATCGACAAGCGCAGCCGCGAACCGAACGTGATCGTCGACGCGATCTGGACGCTGGAAGAGGTCGAGAAGGAGTTCACGAAGCAGGTCTGGGTCAAATTTCAAAAGGGCCTGCACGACCTCGCCACCATCCAGCGCGTCCGCGACATCATCCAGACGAACCCCGGCAAGGCCGAGGTCGTGCTGCTGGTCGATACCGCCGAGGGGGACTCGCGCCAAAGGTACATCGCCGCGAAGCCGCTCGAACAAAAGATCAGCGTCAACCGCGACCTGCGAAGAGAACTAACCGAGACCCTCGGCGAAGGCCACGTCAAATTCATCGCCGACCTCAAACGCAAGCCCGCCTCGTCGGGAGGCGTCGGAAGGTAGCAGATCGCGGTGAGGATTGAGTCCGCCACAATCGTCTGGCATCCTATCGAAGATACAGTCCACTCGTTTTGACAAGGGGGTCTCGTGAACCGGGCTCAACTTCGGCAACTGGCTGAGGATCGGATTCTCGACGCGGAAAGTCTGCTAACCAGCGGGCGATGGGCCGGTGCGTACTATCTGGCCGGATACGCCGTTGAATGTGGACTCAAAGCCTGCATCATGACCCATGTTGAGAACACCGGTGCTATCTTTCAGGATAAGAGGTATTCGGAGAAGTGCTGGACCCATGACTTTGAGGATCTGCTGGTACTGGCGAACTTGAAGCTAACACTGAGCGCCGACGCCCCCGCCAACACGGCCCTTTTCGCGAACTGGGCGGAGGCCAAAGGCTGGAATGAGATCAGCCGATACGGGCAGAAAACACAGTCGGAAGCGCAGGCCCTTTACGATGCAATCACCAATAACCCCGACGGAGTACTCGCATGGATACGGAAGCGTTGGTAGATGAACTGAAAGACGATGGGCGGATGCTCGTCGAGGAATTGTTGCAGGGCGGCTTCGAGGTGACGGCCGCGTTGTGGCTCCAGGCCAGCGAAAATGGCAAGTGGTACTTTTATCTTGTGTCGCCAGTGGTGGACATCGAGGGCCTCAACAAGGCTTACAGACGACTGCATCCACTGGTCTATGCAATACCGCTCTCCCGACTCAGCCCGTTGGAGGTCAAGCTCATCGGTCCGAGTAATCCCATCGCCCATGACGTGATGGCCATCCCTCGCCGCGTTCCCGGATCGCGCGTTGGCCCCGCTTGGTGGGGTGGCAGGCAGTTGGGCAACATCAGCATCGAAGGGGCATTCCTCTACCCCGTGCCTGTAACGACTCCCTAGCCGCCGGCAGGTGGCGAGCGCACTGGCTTTGAGGAATGCCCGTGCCGCGAACCGATTCGCAAGGGCCTCGTGGAGATCGTTCTATGATTTCGACCGCGCAAGAGTATCAGAAGGCACAGGACGAACTGCGACATCTGGAGGAATGGCTCGCCAAGCTCCAGCACGATCACCCTGTCCCCGCGAAAGGACTGACCAAGGCTGGCCTCCGCAAGATGATCGCCCGCCTGCACGAAGAACTCGCCGTCTACGAGGGGAGCCATGAAGTGCAGTTGGCAAAATGACCGCCCGACGACAGATGAGGCCCTCGTTCGCAATTGCCAGGTCTGTGGCACGCCCTGAGTCCTCGAAGGGCTTGGTGATCGTGGAGCGAAAACCACGCCCTTCGCAAAACCTCAGGGCGTGCCCGCCTACGCCGTTACCCCTTTTGGTACGTGAAAGAAGTCTCGATGCGAGTTGGAGTTTCGGCCATTCTTACGTTTCACAGGCGTAAGCGATCGGA
>JAYUFF010000319.1:0-2253 GCA_043738825.1 Schlesneria sp. | reverse complement strand
CGGCGGCGGCCATGTCGATCGCATCGAACCCGACGCCCGTGCGTGAAAGGACTCGCAGCTTGGGGCACGCGGCGAGAACATGGTCCGGCCAAGATTCGGACCCGGCGACAACGGCCACACAATCACGCACGAGCGGGATCAGGTTCGCGTTGTCGTAGAGGTTTACTCCGCGAGGAGACGGCACGACCTCGAATCCCGCGTCGCGCAGAATTTTCAGATGGGGGCCTTCATTCGTGTTGAGTGCCGTGCAAACGACCTTGGGCATGGTGACAACCTCATACGGTGACAGGGGAATTGCGGGGGCTACCGTCCATTCGCAGGAAACTATCGGAACCGCTTGACGACTGCCAGTCATGCCGGATCATCTTGTCGAGTTGGGAATTGGAGCAAGACTTGGCTAGAATCGGCAACGCAGTTGAGATTGAATGTCAATACACCGGCCTTGGCGTCCACGATGCAGTTGGTCCCGCTCGAAATGATGGCGACTGGCGAGCAAGGCTGCGTCCGTGATGTGGACGGATCTCCCGAGTTTGTGATACGGCTTCAGGAAATGGGGCTGCAGACCGGGGCCAAGGTTCGGATGGTGAAGACCGGTTCTCCGTGCATTCTGGCCGTCAACGAACAGCGATTCTCGCTGCGGTTCGATGAACGCGCAACCGTGATGGTGGAAGTGACTCGATGAGCACCTTGAACGAACTGCGCGAGATTGGCCAACGTGGACGGATCATCGACGTGATGGGCGACGACGCCGTCTCCGTCCGGTTGATGGAAATGGGGCTGACTGACGGGGAGGAGATTGAACTGATCGGCTTCGCCCCGCTGGGTGATCCGATCGAGTACCTCATCCGTGGCTATCGCCTCTCGCTCCGCAAGGCTGAAGCGGCGCGAGTGACCATCGAACCGCTGTCAGACGAGCGGCAGGAAGACATTGACCCGTAGGACTGGCACTCCTGCCCGTCTGAGTTGAAGACAAAAAGCCAGACGGGCAGGAGTGACGCACCAGACTGAAGTACTGTCGTCCCGTCGCTCCGCCGACGGGACGTGCGGAGACGAACGCCCTGCGGGAGTGCAAGGCATCTGAGCAACGGTCCCGTCGGCGGAGCGACGGGACTACAGTAGCCCGACCGCTCGTTCTGATTTACGAAAGCCTTCGTTCGCATGACTGCTCCCGCCTTGGCGACCGCTGCTCCGCCGTTGACTGTCGCCGTGATCGGGAACCCGAACACCGGCAAAAGCACGCTCTTTACGGCACTCACCGGAGTCCATTCGCACATCGGGAACTATCCCGGCGTGACAGTCGAGAAAAAGATCGGCCACTTCCGTCACGAGGGCCGTGAGGTTGAACTCGTCGATCTGCCGGGGACGTACAGCCTGTCACCGCGATCGCTCGACGAGATGGTTTCGGTCGAGGTGCTGCTCGGGCGGCAGGCGGATGTCGGAAAGATCGACGCCGTGATCTGCATTGCCGATGCGTCGAACCTCGAACGGAACCTGTATCTCGTCAGTCAGGTGCTCGATCTCGGCCTGCCGACCGTGCTGGTGCTCAACATGTGGGACGTGGCGGAGGGACGCGGCATCCGCATCGATGTCGAAGAACTCGGCCGCCGGTTAAACATTCCGGTCATCGCCTGCGAGGCGCATCGTCATCGTCAGATCGACGCCGTCAAAAATGCAATCGTCTCGGTGGTGTCGCAACCTGTGTCCGCACCGCCGCGCGTCTTTCCAGGCGTCTTCTATGACGAGGGCCTGCAACTCCAGACGAAGCTCGCCGAATGGGGCGAGGCCGACGTGCCGTTCTATGTGACCGAGCGGTTGCTGCTGGATGTTGGTGGTCATATCGAGGCTTCGTTCTCGAAGCGGTATCCCGACAGGTTGCCCGCCGCGCTGACGGAGGCTCGCGAACGACTCAAGGCCGGGGGGCTGCGCGTTCCCGCCGCCGAGGCCAAGTCGCGGTATGCGTGGGCGCGGCAGGTTCTCAATGGAGCCATCACGGTTCCAACCGAACGATCGGTCTCACGCAGCGACACACTGGATCATTGGCTGACTCACAAGGTCTGGGGCATGGCGGCATTCGCCCTCATCATGTTCGTGATCTTCCAGTCGATCTCGAAGTTCGCCGCCCCGTTGATGAACCTGTGCGAAGTCGCGCACCACTGGATCGGCGGACAAGTCGGCTCGCTGCTTCCGCCCGGTCCGTTGCACAGTCTGATCGTGGATGGAGTCATCGCGGGCGTGGGCGGCATTCTGGTGTTC
>JAYUFF010000318.1:0-5969 GCA_043738825.1 Schlesneria sp. | reverse complement strand
AGGCGTCAAACCGATTACCCAATCTCACGGCCACGTCGAGGACTCCGTGACCGTGGCACCCGTTTCCCAAATTTAACAAGGCGATGGCCATGAATCGGAAGGTTTCACGGCCGAATGTCCAAGTCGGCTAAGCAATCTGTTGGATGTCGCCTGGTCGTTCCTCCTTCACGGAGGCGACCTACTTGGCCTTGATCTGCTCGACCTCGTACTTGACCTTGAGGTGGAGCGTGAACTGCACGACGGGCTCGATCACGACGGGGTTGACCACCTGGTCGAACCCGTCGCCATCCAAGCCGTTGAAGACGAACGTCTTTCCCTTGCGCGCCAACTGGACGGTGTGGTTCTGTCGAAGTGAACTCGACAGCACCGACTCCGACTCGGCCGCCGTAAACGAGTCGTACATCCCGGTCGGGTAGTAGACCGCCGGGATCTCCGCGTAGATCTGGGCGGGAGGAAGCAGCTTGATTCCCAGCAACCGGTCGTAGCGGGCGACCTTCTGCTTGATGACCTTGGCGGCTTCTTCCATCAGCTTCTCCTGGACGAGATTCACATCCTTCACGACGTAATCGACCTTGATCAGGTTGTAGATCTTGGAGCGGGCCGCAGTGACGACGAGCTTGTCGATCAGGGACCGATCCCGGTAATGGATCGAGAGGTTCTTCTTCAACTCGAAACCGACCAGCTTTTCCTTCGCGATGTCGCCCAGCAACTCGAAACCGTAGATGTTCGTCTGGGTCACGAAGTCGAGGAACAGGTCGTCCCCGCCGATTTTCATCGCCTTGAGTGCGTCGGTGAATTCCTTGACGACGGCCTCCATCTTCTGACCGCACTCGGCGACGGTCTCGCCTTCCTGCGAGATGCCGAACACCGCGATGAACTCATCCGCCTTGACGTTCATCAGCACGTCGGCATCGACGAACGTGCTGGTGCCGGATGGGGGCCGCTCGGGTTCGGGCAGCGAGTGCTTGTTGCGTTCGCGCTGTTCCGCCCGTCCCTTTGCTCCGCTCTCGGAGTATGCCAGATTGCCGCTGACCTGAGCTCGACAAAGGCTGGGACAAACGAGAAACAGCGTCAGGACGAACGTGATCGATGTCTTCATTTCTATGCTCCAAGGGTTCGGGGAAACGATGCACGGCAGACGAGGCGAACGGCAATTGGAAATGTACCCGGAGAGTGGTCACTCTTGCCCGTCCGGCATGAAGACAAACTTCGGACGGGCAGGAGCGCCCATCCTCCGTCGATATACGAAAACTGCTGCCGCACTACCACATGAAGCCATTCTCAGCCTCAGCGAAGAGAATCAACTTGACGGAAGCATTGAAACTTCGCGATGATAACCACACGCTTACTCAAGCGTGAAATTGAATTCGGCCCCAAAGGAAGATTGGGGCGTTCGTCAGCACGAAATCAACCAATCCACGGCAATGCCGGGAAACTGGTGTTGCGTCCTCATTGAAGTCAACCGTTTTTCAACTTGTTAAGGAGTTCATCATGGCGACACGTTCACGACGCGAGGGATTCACACTCATCGAACTGCTGGTGGTGATCGCGATCATTGCGATGCTGATTGCATTGCTGCTTCCAGCGGTGCAGCGGGCGCGCGAGTCTGCTCGCCGTTCAGCCTGCCAGAACAACTTGAAGCAGATCGGACTGGCCCTGCACAATTACCACGACTCCCACCGAGTTTTACCTCCGGGACAGATCAACAACTCGTATCTGGCCGACGCCATTGGACGCTATGCCAACCCCCTCGAAGCCCGCTTACTGCAACTCCGCGGTCAGAACAATCTCGGGTATCACGGCACAAGCTGGATGCTACACATCCTGCCGATGCTCGACCAAGCGCCGCTCTACAACTTCTGGACCCCAGGAGACAACGTTCGAACCAACGGCGAAATCGGAGTTCAACTGCCGCCGCCGGACCTGACTTTCGTTTACCCGCCGAGAACGAACCTCAAGGTGTTCTACTGTCCTTCCCGTCGCACGCAGATGGAGGCCGTCGGTCAGTACGCCTCGTGTGATCGTTTGGACTCCACTGCCCCGTCCGCGATTCCGTGGACCCAGGGAGGGAATGATTACGCGGGATGCACCGGTTCGGGCATCACCTTCCACGAAAACCTAACGGATGCAACCGATCGCCAGACCTATGCAATGCTGCCTTTGCAGTTGGCGGCGACCGTGACGACGACCACCGGATTGAATGGTCAGTTTTTCTCAACGTCACCCTACACGCAGTACCAGAACAACATCGGCATCTTCAGCGTGAATGGCTCGACGGGGTTGCAAAGCATTACCGACGGGACATCGAACGTGATCATGATCTCCGAACGCCGCCTCTCGAAACTTCCTACGCCAGCAACGCAACGGAGCAATGATGGTTGGGCTTGGGGCGGTCCGTCAACGCTGTTCAGTGGCCGTTATGCTCCGCACAGTGGTCTGAGTTTCGATGAGGCGGACAGCCAGCACGACCAGATCGTGCAGGTCGGCTTGGCGGATGGCAGCGTACGGCTGATCAGCGTCAACATCGACCTGCGAACCTGGCAGAATCTGTGCAATATGGCGCAGGGAAGCCCCATCAACATGCCGGAGTAGACCCTCCTCGTGCTTCAGTGTTGTGGGATCGAAAACTGGCGAGTTTGGGTGGCGGGGTCAGAGTCTTCGATGGCCCCGTACTTGCCACTCACTTCAGGGCCATCGAAGACTCTGACCCTGCCACCCTGATCCATAAGCTCCCCTCAGATTGAAGCACTACACTAGCCGGCATGTATCTTGAGGGCGTTGAGACGGGGAATGCTCTCCCGGTGGGTAGGTTGTCACCTTGTTGACAATCTTGGACCATCGCACCGGCTGACTGCTCAGACAATCTCCCGCACGGTGACTGATTCCGTGTGGCTCCGACGTGGACTTGGAAGGCCGCAGCATGACGATTCGCTTCACCTGCACTCAATGCAGCTCGGTGCTCAAGATCAAAGACGAGCTTGCGGGAACGAACGGTCGCTGCCCGAAGTGCAAGACCGAGTTTGTTGTGCCTGCGGTTGATTCCGAAGCGATTCCAGGCTCCGCCGGATTGAGGAAACACAAGCCGGACGAAAGCGGCAGCAGTGAGCCGAGATCCAAAGACGACTCGGTCACTCCATTGCCACCTCCAACGGATGCCGACTTGGATAGCCCGCCCTTAATTGTCATGCCGACTGATGATGAGCGGGAGAGTCTCCCGATGCTGGTCATGCAGGCTGAAGAGGAGCCGGGTACTTCGTCCAGGCCGGCTGTAAAACAGGCCGCCAAGACCGCGTTTCCAAAGTCGGTTGGCACCGAGCCGTTTGATCCGGCCGCATTTCTGAATGCCGAGCCGCCGAAAGCGCGCCGCGCTTCCTATCCGTCGTCGCCCATCAATGTCCCAGACGACGAACTCGATGCCGCCCGCGGCGACGGCGATCTCCCGAGCGGTCGCGGCAAGAAGTCATCCAGACAGGAAGCGGTCTCGACGCCTGAAGCCAATCCGTTGGACCATGTGAAGCTGGCGAAGCAGATGATGCAGGCCATGAAGGAGAGCAACACTCAAGCGGCGGCGCAGAGGGAAGACGAAAAACATCCGGGGTTCGATTTCGCCGGATTGTTTCGGGAGGTCGGACTGAAAGTCGGCGGAGGACTGGCCCTCATTCTGGCAATCGCCTTCGGCTTGTACTCGTTCAGCGATTACGTCATGGGGGGAAACCTCAAGCTGCCGAAATTGGGCCACGTCTCCGGAATCGTCTCACTCGATGGAACGCCATTGGTCGGGGCGCACGTCTTTTTCGCCCCGCAGGAAGCGGTCATCGCCGGCAGCAAACGCGATCGAGTTCGAACATCCATCGGCATCACCGACGCCAAGGGATACTACAAGATGCATTACCTTGGTGATGTCGATGGAGTCGCCGTTGGCAAAAGTCGTGTCTGGATCAACCTGCCACCACCACCGTCCGAACAGGCGATCCCCGCAGAATTCGGCGAGGGGTCGATGCTGATCAAAGATGTCGTTGCGGGAAGTCAGGTCATCCCCTTCGACATGAAGTCGATACAAAAATAAGTGTCGCCCAATCCGGCAGCGCGGTGCCTGCGTTCAGGTGTCCCCAACCGATCCAAGCCTTGGCGAGGATCACGGGCCTGAATTCTCGAAGACTCGCTGCCCGGTCGCGGGAAGATTCGTTGCCGCTCCTAGCCGCCTGTTGAAGAACCGTAGGATGGACGCCTCGTCCGTCCGTTTCCAACTGAGTTTCGCTCGGACGAGGCGTCCAAGTTACGTTTTTCAACAGACTGCTAGCGCAGCTTTCGCAGCAGCACCGGCATCCCGAACGTCTCTTCAAACAATGAGCCGGACTGTTTGAGGGCGAGTTGTTCCAGGCTGAGGTCTTCCACCTGTGGGATTGCGATGACGAGACGCCCCCCTTCGCGCGAGAACTTCAGTTCGTGCAGCCGCTGGCCGCGCGAGGCTTCGAGGGCGTCGGCGACGCGCAGCATCGCGGCCATCTTCACCACGGCAATCCGCTGGTCGCGGTTGAGCGCGGTGAAAACGGTGTGGATCGGTTTGGGAGACGACCGCCGGTGATAGCGGGCCGTCAGCGCGACGAGTTGCACGTCGGAACGGCTCAGCCCGAACAGTTCGCTGTTCTGGATCAGATACATCGTGTGCTTGTGGTAACTCCCCGTGCTGACGTACTGACCGATCTCGTGCAGCAACGCCGCCACGCAGAGCAGCAGTTCAAAACGGGGAGCCAGTTGGTGCTCTTCGCGCAGTCCCTGGAAGAGGATCTTGCACAGCTTCGAGACCTGCCTCGCGTGAGACTCGTCGAAGTCGAACTTGCGGCCGAGATCGATCGCCGAACGGATGACCTGATTGCTGAAGTCCTCGTTCCAACCGCCGCGCGTCGCCATCTCCTTGAGCAGTCCGTCGCGCAGGTTGATGCTGGCGACGATCACCTGCTTCAGCTCGAACGCCCGCGCCAGCATGACGTAGGCCAGCAGAGCCGGACCGAGCGTCCCGGCATCCGGAAACGTGATGTGATACTTGTGAACCAGCTTGTCCTCGTTGAGCGACAGCACGGTGTCGGTCAACTCTTCGAGATCCTTCAGCGGGATGCGAGTCAGTCCGTCGGGATCCCAATCGGGGATGATCTGTCCGGCAGCGAATCGCATGTCGCCACCCAACGTCACCATTTCCTGAGCGTGCTCGGCGGGAACCTGCTGCAAGACCTGATCGATGACGCGTTGAATCTGCGTCTCCATCAGCCGTCGCGTCGTGACCTGCGATCCGTGATACGCGTCGAGCGTCTCACGGATGCGCAGCGAGCCGAGTCGATACGTGTGAGCGAACAGCACATCGGCGTTCTGCACCTGAAGCAGTTCCGTGCTACCGCCGCCGACCTCGGTGATGACGGTCCGCGCACCAGACAGTTGCGGGTCGAGCTTGAGCAGCGGCTGAATGCCCAAGTACGTGATCCGGTTCACCTCGGCCTCGTCGATCGGGACGACTTGAATGCCGGTGGCGGTGTAGATGCGGTCGAGGAAGCTCAGTTTGTTCAGGGCCTCGCGCACGGCACTCGTCGCCACCACGCGGACCTGCTCGGGCCGCTCGATCCCGTACTCGGCGAGAACTCGCTTGTAGCTCTTGAGGACGCGCACCGACTCTTCAATCGTGCTCTTCTCGATCGACCCGCGCGTGAACGTGTCCTTGCCGAGCGTCACCGCCTGCGACAATGCCGACAGCAGCCGCACGTTGGCGAGATCGTCGATCTCGGCAATCGCCATCCGGATCGATGTCGTCCCAATGTCGATGACTGCCGCCGGACGAGCGGTTGAGGGACGAGATGAGGTAGTGGAGTCGGCTGGCATCGGTGAAGTGAACTAACGAGTAAGTTTCACAGCTTTCAGAACGGGTCACGCTTCGACGCAGCGTCTGGCCCACGCGGCGGCACCCATCGCGCCAGCGTCGT